>DASWDL010000319.1:0-7062 GCA_036395315.1 Nitrososphaeraceae archaeon | reverse complement strand
TATGTATCCGGCCCCGATTTGTTTTGGCGTGATTCCTGCAGAATCGATAGCTCCCTTGGCTGCATTTAATGCTATTTCTATTATGCTCTGGTTTAGCTTCCCATACTTTGTACTGCCCGCTCCAAGAACACAGACACTGTTTGCCATTTGTTCAAAATTACCACAGAGAATATAAAAATGTTAGACGCTTTTGAGCTGATTTGTAATGTCTTTAATGAAGTCTATCATATGCCCATTATTTTAAAGCTTGATTTTTGTTTTGATTGAAGTGATTTAATTGAATTTTACCACTTACAAGAATTTACGACAAAACCGTTGGACTTTGACTAGATTTGCCTGGACTTTACCAGAAACAACTGGAATCTTGATATGTCCAATGACCCTTACCTCGTCATGGAAAGTTGGTGTTATCCATTTAAGTCCACAAGAATCCGGAAGAATCCAAACCCAATCTGATGGTTTTTCGTTAAATCGGTGAGAAATCTCTAACAAATATCACAAGTTGTCTAATTCTTGTCGAAAATTGATGACAAATAAGCCGAGTTCGAATTTTCATTTCGACCCTGATTAATAAAGTCGGATAATAATGGTGTAAAGCTAAAATTTCCCAATGGACTATTTTAGGCTGTTAAGTGGTAAATAGCCTGGTTTTGCACACACATGATTACAATATCTGGAGACTATAAACTAGTAATTTGCGAGAAGCCAGCAGCAGCTAAAAGACTTGCCGAGATCCTTGGAGACAAGTCCATCAGGACTGTAAATACGGCGTCCCGGATGCCAATTTTCGACATAATGGGGCAAAACAATGAACATTACGTCATTTGTTCGGCGCTAGGCCATCTGTACAATTTAGTCCCTTTAAATAAGAATCGAAAAATATATCCGGTTTTTGATCTAGAATGGCGTTCACGGCGTCTGGGCAATTCCAAGGGTGCGACTAGAATAGACTTGATTTTATCCGAAATAACGGAGGTCTCCAAGAAAGCAACAGGCTACATTCATGCATGCGATTATGATATCGAGGGGGAGTTAATTGGTTACAACATTCTCCAGTTTGCATGTAATAGCAAGTATGAGAAATCTAAGCGGGCAAAGTTTTCAACGCTAACAGAGCCTGATATCAAAAATTCTTTTTCAAATTTACTGACGCCAGATATTAGACTTGCAAAAGCAGGAAAAACAAGACATAAGCTTGATTTTGTTTTTGGAATAAACCTTTCTAGAGCACTTTCTAATTGCTTCTTGAACCACAGAGACCACAAGAGATACAGTAACATTACTATAGGCCGAGTCCAAGGTCCAACTTTACATTTTGTGGTTAGAAGGGAGATAGAGATCAATCATCATATCCCAGATCCTTATTGGAACGTGATGGCAGATTTCGTCAAAGGTGGTGAGCTAATCAAGGCATCTCACTGGCCAAAAAGTATAGACACACTCGCAGAGGCAGTGTCCATAGTAAATGACTGCAAAGATAAGGATGGGATTGTGAAAGAGATCCGTATGGAGGAGAAACCTGTTTTTCCTCCACCCGCATTTAACCTTGGTGAATTACAGAAAGAGGCATATCGTATATTTAGAATATCACCAAAAATTACACTGTCGATTGCAGAATCTCTTTATCTATCTGCCTTAATTTCCTATCCGAGAACCTCAAGCCAAAAGTTACCAACATCGATACACTATAAGGATATTTTGTCTAAACTTTCCAGGAATTATAGTGAATATCGTGAAAATGCAAACTCTTTGATCCGCAAAGAGAATCTATTCCCTAGACAAGGCTCTAAGGAGGACCCAGCTCATCCTGCAATTTACCCAACCGGAGAAAAATCTAAGAAGTTGAATGCCCTTGAATGGAAGATTTATGATTTAATAGTAAAAAGATTCATGGCCACATTTGGACCAGCTGCGATGGTTCAAGATTCTACAATATTTTTTGAAGTTGCCAGACACCAGTTCATTGCTGAAGGAAAAAAACTCCTTCAAGAGGGATGGACTCGTTGTTATAAACCATATTTTCATATTTCAGAATCACAATTACCAGAATTGAGTAAAGGAGATATCGTTAATGTCCAAAAAATTAGGAAATTAGAAAAATTCACGAAACCCCCGCCTAGGTATAACCAAGCTTCATTATTGGATGCTATGGAAAAAAGCGGAATTGGAACCAAATCTACTAGGGCAGAAATTATTAACACTTTGATTAACCGAAGGTATATCACACAAGAAATGTCAGGATTTGAGGCGACTGAAATAGGTTTTGCGGTAGTCGATTCTATGACCAAATTCATACCTACTGTAATTTCCACAGATTTGACAAAGTCATTTGAAGATGACTTGGAAAAAATTGAAGCTAATGAGATTGAAGACGAAACAGTTATTGAAAAAGCTATAGGCACTTTAAAAGCTGCAATCGAGAAGATCAAAATTAACGAGTCACTGATTGGCCGGGAACTTAGCGAGGCAGTAGAAAGAACAGGCCAAGATGTTTTGGGGGTCGGTGTTTGCCCGGTCTGTCAAAAAGGAAATTTAATGATAATCCGATCCTACAAGACACGGAAAAGATTCATCGCATGTTCCGAATATAGAGAAACAGGATGCAGGACATCTGCACCCTTGCCTCAAATAGGCAAATTATTGAAAAGCAAAGATGCATGTTCAATTTGCGGCTGGCCTGTTATGGTCAACATTCTTGGTCGGAGAAAGCCATGGAAATTTTGTGTTAATATCAAATGCGAATCTAAGGGTAGTCATGAAACGGAAGGAGTAGAGAATTGAACAAGAACCTAGTATGAAGTTACGGCGAACCAGTCAAATTTACAAACTTTTGGTAAACATCACTTCTTCTGTTGTTCAGCAACGGCAAGGATCTTCTAATAGATTTCAACCTGTCTGGTTCAATTTCAATGACTTCGATACCCTCTTTGCCTCCCATGTCCAGTAGTGTAATTCCAAACGGGTCAATAGCCATACTTCGGCCTGAATATATGTTTCCAACCTGATCAGGTGCAACAACATAGCAACCATTTTCGATAGCTCGTGCCTTCAGCATGATCTGCCAATGTTCTTCCTTCATGACACCCTGCAACCAAGCAGACGGAACAGCCAAGACATCCGCCCCGGCCAATGCTAGGATTCTAGACATCTCAGGGAATCGGATGTCGTAACAAATCATTAATCCAATTTTTCCTGCGCCAGTTTTTACTGGCTTCTCTATCTTGCTTCCACTTACGAGTTTATCAGATTCTTTGAATCCAAGGGCGTCATACAAATGAAGTTTCCTATAAATTGATATGATTTCTCCGCTATTAGAAATTACAACTGCAGTATCAGATACCCGATAACCTTGTTCTTTTTGATTTTTCGGAAGATTTTCGTAAATAGTTGCCACCACGTTAAGTTTGTCGCGTTTGGCTTCCCTACGTAGGGTAGAAATAAAATTGCCATTAGTAGCATTCTCAGCTGATGCTACCAAATCCTTTGCAGTTTGCTGTGCTGGAGAATAAGCCATTTGGAATTCGGGAAAGCATATTAATTGAGCCTTTTTCTTGGCAGCTTCTTTCATGTAATCTATGGACAATTGGAGATTTTCCTTTTTGTTAGTAGAGGACTTCATCTGCACTAGGGCAACCTTGTAATTTTTTTTCACAGACAGGCTCACCAAATCCTCTATTGTTCAGGCCCAAGGATGGTTTAAAAACCTATTTTGGACATACTGACAACAGATAGTAATCAGCTCCTAGTTCTTAGAGGCTCCTTTTTGATCCTAAGGTAAATTTTTTCAAATATTCAAAATCAATGCGGTAGTACGAAAATTAAAGTGAAAGCATTTTTTCTTATTATACTGATTAATGGTACTAAGCGGCAAATCTAAATATAAACCAATAATCGAAAAATCCCGTTTTTTCGGCGATATTTACTACTTCCGTGTCACAGTCTAGATAGTCAATCACACTGATAAGGGGATGATCAAGTTTCTTCCTTTTCTGCAGAATAGATTTTCTTTTTTATTGAATAACCCCGCTCCTCTGAGAAAAACCAATTCTTTCCACAAATTGTGCATGTAATCCGTTTGTCTTCAATAGAGTTTTCAAGTTCAAAGTGACTGCAGCGAATCTGGAATTCATGTTTGAAAGATTCCATTTCCCTTATGGAGTCTATGTTTCGAGTCGAATTTTCGGACAACTTTGATTGAAATTAATGTCATGGGGTGTATTATCTTTCTTTTGACATTCTCGACTTGTGATTGAAGTCTTATGATCGAAGTTTCAAATTGAACCCATATATTCTGAAAAATAAATCGCCCGAATCGTAAATCTATCAACTTTACTCCCAAATACGTCGGGTAATAGAAATTTTCTTGCATAGGTAACCCAACATACCTAAATTTCATATTAGGGACGCGACCTATTCATAGTATTGAAGAATTGTCCAATATGCGGCTGCTCTGAACATAAATTGTTCGGTTGTGCAAAACACTGGGCACGTCATAAGAAGAACAAAGACGGAATATGTGAACCAAAGTGATTAGCTTAAACGATATTAGTTTAGCTGATTTCGAACTGATTTGGCTAAATATTCCTTAATCTTTCCTATTTTATCTCGTAGAGGGCAACTGATAGTTTGAACGCTAGTGTCTCGTCAGTTTGCTCCGCAATAGGGACTACATATTTTTGAGTTTCTTCTTTGTACCGCATTGCTTTCTCTTTTGTAATTATATTCTTGTAGAATCTAACATTATCCAGTCGATCTGCCAGCTTGACCAGCCTTAATGTCTTTGAGCTTTTGGAAATATTTTCAAAGTATGATTGCAGGGATTGGTCTCGATTTTCTTTAACAGTCTTAGGTTCCGTCAAACTTTGTACAATACCGGACACGTCATCTCCAAAATTTTCCTTCAAGTAATCAAACTTGTCTATTTCCTGATCATTTCCCCTTTCCACGACATCATGAAGAAGAGCTGCACAGATGGTGTCTGCATCATGTATTTTTAGTTCGTCGGAAAGAATAAGGGCAACCTTCAACGCATGGTTGATGTAAGGCTCCTTTGTACCATTCCTTGACTGACCTGAAAGAAGCTCGCCAGCCGTACTAAAAGCTCGTGTAATCTTAACGACATCGTCAGTGTTTTCCTCAAATTGCTTTACCAATCGAGAAAAAGCAGCTTTCGTAAATTCGTTAAGAGTCCAGTTCATAACAATACCTCGTGTAACTAAATTAATAATCAGGTCGCTTAAAAAAATTATTGATTCGTGTTAAAGAAATTATTGTGATTCTATGATTATTATGATGATATGATAAATTTTATCAAGGACTTGAACAACGAAAGTAAATTAATGATGTTCATTGCACAATCCATGATTTCGATATATTTAGGAATCCTGAAATTTCATCAGTAGAGCCATGATACATCATTTGTGGCTCCTCACCGGAGGGATGGATGGTAAATGAGAGAACACCTGAAGTTGTCTATGGATTTTTAATGAAAACTAAACTATTTCCAACTCGATGCCAGTTATAATATGGATTCTCTAAAGTGATGTGGCCAAAATATCTTTAGGCATATTCCAGATATCTTTATTGATCGTTGTTGGTTCTGCGTTGTTTCTATCGACTATTGTTATATCCTATCAGCAAGCACCTACCACTCAATCTACCCAAGGAACCCAACCCACTGTCAAGATAACATCACTCAAGGCCGGAGAATCTGTTCCAGCTGCTGGAAATTTAACCGTGATGGGTTCTTCTTCGGATACTGGTACAAGCTCGTGTCAAGTTTCTGTTATCGTAAATGACGTTAAACCCTATCAAACGGCAGTTGCAACCGGGAGTGGTGGAGCAAATGATTACTCTCAGTGGAAGTTTACAGTCACCCCTAATTACACAGCCATTAAGGAAGGACAGAACAAAATTACTTCAAGAGTTATGTGTCCTGGAACTGGTGTTGATTTGACGAAGTGGTTTGGAATTAATGTGACAGGAGTCACAGGGGCAGCTGCGGCTGCAGTCAGTACAAATTCCTCTTCTGCATCACAATCTAGCAATACAACCAACCAATCAGGTGGACCGTTATATTCCTACTCTCAAAAACAAGCAGAAAACAAGAAAGCCTCGGATTCAGGACAAACTCAAGATAAAGTAGCCAAGAAGGATCTACAACAAGCACAGAGTAATCAATCCGAAAGCACAGTAAATATTACGCCGTCAAACAATGAGACAGGTACTTCTACGAACTTCGTCCCCCCCTTCTCACCCTAGTTTTTTAGGATGCATACATATTTTCAATTATAAGTTGGGAGGCTATATTGTGTAATTCTGTATCTGATAGCATTGTACTTCTATTTTGAGAGTTAACTTGTTAATCATAATTTTTTGAACAATGGGTTAGCATGTGTATATCTATACTCACAATAACTACTCAGGTTTCAGCTAAGAACACAATGGCAAAATTAACTTCGTCTGGATTTTTTTTAACGGTTTTGGCATTAGCAATCTTAGGGTCACTAATTTACCTTTCATATTTTGCAAATGACAACATGATGCATGCCTTTGCTGCTTCTGGGAATTCTACCAGTAATGAAACTTCTACCAATAACAAGGCCAATTCTAATTCCACTGGAAACTTTACCGTAGGCAGCTCGTCAAATTTCTCAACCCCAGCTATGAATAGTACTAATGCCACTACCATCATAGCACCCTTGAACTCAAATTTCTCAACCCCATCGATGAATAGTACTAATGCCACTACTACTACCACAGCAGCAGCCTCGAATTCCAATGTTACATTACTTTATGAATATCCTGATCTTGGTTTGAAAATAAAATATCCGCCAAGTTGGGAGAAGGTACAATACGGAAGAGCTGTTAAGGCATATGGTGAAGGTGTTATCGCAAATCTAATTTCTCCACTTGAAAATTCGGCAGATAAATTTAGAGATTATGTATTGATAAAAATAGAAAATTTGACATCTCATGATTTGGGCAAAACGCCTGCAAATAATTCAATCGGAGGTAATCCTACCTACCGAATTGTATATGAGCGTCCTAATTTGGCCAACA
>DASWDL010000318.1:0-10547 GCA_036395315.1 Nitrososphaeraceae archaeon | reverse complement strand
TCTAGTAGCGTGAGCTAGCGCACGGGTTACTCCAAAGAGAGGAAACTCCTCCCTCACAACAGGCACTCGAATTAGTGATAATTAGCTGGAGACGGCTGGCAACGAAACAGAAATGATATCCAGTCAGTCGAAAATGATGATGAGGGTGTATAACCTGAAGATACTGATACTGGAATGAAACAGGCGACCCGAGTGGAGCAAGGCCAAACAGGGCAGCACATTCCTGTATGTGCCCGGGTTGGCCGCTTAGCGGAATCCCGTCTAAAACAGAAGGAGGGTTACGGCTAGCACACACTTTTTGATCTTTGTGATTAATGTGATTACCTTTTATGTTAAAACGTAAGATCTAAATCGACTACTAAATTTTGCCTATCATTGTTGACGATTCTTTCCTCTCGAAGTTGTTATCTAAGGAATATCATTATCCCACTTGGATAGTCTCTAGGTTTCTAAGTATCATACCTGATACTCCTAACCTCTTACACGTACTAGAGTCACCTCCAAGAAAGTATATTCGAATAAATACTTTGAAGACAAGCTCAGAAGAAACAGTAAGAAGACTTATGAACCTTGGATTTGAATTTGGAGTAACTATTCTACCCCAAGTTTTTGAAATTAGAAAGGAATCATATTCTGTTGGTTCAACTCTCGAGTATCTGCTGGGCCATTATTATATTCAAGATTTGAGTTCATGCTTAGCGGTGATTGAATTGAATGTTTCGGAAACAGATATTGTTCTAGATATGACATGTGCCCCTGGCGGTAAGACCACATTTATTGCACAAAATATGAATAACAGAGGAATTTTAATTGCTGTTGACTCTAGTGCTAGGAGGATAAGAAGTACTTTCTTCAATTTAATGAGATGTGGAATTCAAAACACACATATTTACAAAATGGATGCGGTAAATGTTCCTGGGTTTGGTATCAAATTTGATCGCGTTTTACTTGATGCTCCATGCAGTTGTGAGGGAGTGATTTCAAGGGACAAATCTATAAAGATTAATAATAGTCCTCTTTTAATAGACAAATGTGCGGGAAAACAAATCGCGCTTCTGAATTCTGCCATAAAAGTTACTAAACCAGGAGGATTAGTAGTTTATTCCACCTGTACATATGCACCAGAAGAAAATGAGTTTGTAATCAATACTTTTTTAAACTCCTGCAGTAATATTGAAATCGAAGCAGTTAAGTTTGGTGTTGATGGTCTCACATCGTTTTCAAACCACAAATTGGATTCTTCATTAAAACTGACAAAAAGGCTATATCCGCACCTTCACGGAACCTTGGGGTTTTATATTGCAAAACTGAGAGTAAAAAATTGAGTAGGTATAGAAGTCCTTCACCCCAAGAGCGTACTGTTCTCAGACGAGCGTTCTCAAAATGGGGTGTATTTGAATTTTTGGAAAACAAGATATTCCTGGTAAGAGTTGGTAATGAACGTAGAAAACAAATCTTCCTAGTCGCTACTGAAGTTTTGACCAAGATTAATTCACCTTTATACACGGGATTATTTATAGGGGAATTGGGAAAGCAGTTCGTGCCTTCCCTAGAGATGGCTCAAATAATTGCGAGGGAGGGAATCAAGTTTCCATTTATAAAAGTCAGCCCTAAAGGAGAATCACTTGTTGTTTATGGCAGGGATGTATTTGGTGATTCCATTGTAGAATACAATACACGTAAGGAAAACGAGCTTGTGATTATATTAAATACTCGAAGTGAAGCAATCGGTATCGGAAGGACGCGCTATCATCCTGATTATTTGAGCACGATAGGAGCAGTGACAGTTACAACGCTAGCAGATGTTGGTCAATATATTAGAAATGAATGTGCGCCCAATGGTTGGGCGCTGGTATAACTATTTTGTTAATTAAGTATTTAATGGCGTTATTAATCAATACATTACTTAAACAACCATTAATCTATTTAACTGAAATATGACATAATTTAATACTCTGCTAATTTGAAACAAGCTACTTTCTGGCTTTCAATAAAACAAATACGGCTACTGCACCCATCATTCCACCCAGAATGAGCAAGACTTGGATGGGGAAACCTCCAGTTGCAGTACTTGTCCCCTGGGGCGCATCTTCGCTAACAGTAACAAATTCACCGCTAGGCGTTGACCTTGCCTGTGCAAAACCTGCTATTTGGATTTGACCACTTGGTTTAGAGGTTAATGTATTTATATTTACGTTTACTCCGTCAATTGTTGCCTTTGCTTCTCGCTCTATATCACTAAATGTTCCTTCTCTGAAACTACTTTCACCTAAGGAGAAAATTGATACCACTTTAGCTCCACCGATCTCTTTGAATCCGCTGCCAAGCATGCCAACCTGGCTACCTGTAGGGTCGAACAAGAAATGCCAGGTATCCAGTGATTGTCCCATGAGCTCAAAATTAAGCAAAGGATTTTTCAATAGCTTTCCTGCTTCTGCATTTTCAAGCTGACTCGCAATTTTTGGGAGTTTATTTTGTAAGAGACCTATTGGATAATTCACATTTATTTGACCTACTTTATTAAGGGTTAGAATCAGGGGTTGCGGAACTACGAATGACCGCCAATCCAAATCGACAACTTTCAAATTAGTGCTATTCTGATTCGGCAGCGTCATTCCAGCCAGCATAGGCTTAAACCTAACCAGGTAACTTACTTTCAATTGCCCTGGTGTACCGTCAATGTGCGCGCTATAATCCAGAGTAGCATTCTGAACTTGAGCTGGACTATGTTTTTCATTGAATATGTCTTGATTTACCGTTGATATGAGTTCTCGCATGCCCGGAGTAGACATATTGGCCTTAAAATTGACATTTTCACGAACACCAGTAAGGTTCTTAGATAGGGCACTGTTGGGGTCATAAGTAATAGTTAAAATTCCATCACCAGTAAATTGAGCCTGAGCTTCACTAAGAGTGGGCACTACTACAGTAGTGAGCTCTACAGCGACGGCATCTAAAGCAATCGACGAGAAAAGAAATAATCCCAAAAGCGTAGGTACAATAATGTTTGTATAACCCACGAAATCAAACTCAAGGATCCTGTTTATATTCTTTATCAAGTGAGATAATTCACATCCCTATCTAGTTATCATACAGTTGTTGAAAGTACCACACAAAAACTGGATCCGAACAAGACATACATTAGACTAAAGTGGAATAGACCATAAAATGATAACCGTTATCGCTGGTGGTACTGGGTCGGCCAAGCTTGTGCGTGCTATCGCCAAAAAAGTTCGTAACCTTAATGTTATATCTAACGTGGCAGACAATATTTGGCTTTTTGGATTATATATTTGTCCTGATATCGACACAATGATTTATGCATTATCAGGTTATTTGGATCTGGAACGAGGGTGGGGGATGAAACAAGACTCATTCAATTTTCTTGAGCAATTGAAGTCCTTGGGTTATGAAGCATGGTTTAAAATAGGAGACAAAGATCTTGCCACCCATGTTATTCGTACTAAAATGATGAGGGAAGGCTATTCCCTATCATCCTTCACCGAGTGGATGAGAATGCGATATAATTTAAGTGCTAAAATTATTCCTTTTACTAACGATCATGTTGAAACACGTGTGACAACTGAAAAAGGAGAAATGCATATACAAGAATTCTGGGTCAAGAATTCCGGAATGCTAGAAGTCAAAGATATCAAGTTTCAAGGCCTAGACACCTCAATCGTAAACCAAGAAGCAATTCATGCAATAGATAATTCAGGGACAATCGTTATAGCTCCAGGCAATCCAATTTCAAGTATAGGACCTATAATCTCGCACAAATCTATAAGAGCCGAACTAATTCAAAACCGGGATCGTGTCTTGGCTGTATCTCCGATAATTAGAACCCGCGCGATAAGCGGTCCTACAGCAAAATATATGAATGCTCTAGGGATGGAAGTTTCAGCAGTAGGGATTGCATCACTGTATAGTGAATTTCTTGGAAACTTTATAGTATCCTCTGAAGAGGATTGGGTAACTACAAATCAGATGAAGAACCTGGGTATCAATGTCCATAAGACAAATATTCTTATGGAGAATGAAGAAGATGAAAACACTCTTGCTAGGTTTGTGCTTAATGTCCAAAAAAAACAAAACGACAAAGATGAACATTAATTGAGCGTGGCGGTAGTGTTGCCGGTTAAAGGATTCTCCACAAGTAAGTCTAGACTTGCCCCTACATTATGTCCTACAGAGCGAATTGCAATTTCCCAATTGATGTTGAAATTTACTTTGAATATTCTGCTTAAGCTTGAATTCGTTTCACATGTTATAGTGGTATCTTATGATAGTCGTGTTCGAAGAATTGCTGAGACATTTGGAGTAGATTTTGTGTATGAAAATAGCAAGGGCGTCAATGCTGCTGTAAATGCGGGAGATCGTTTTTGTAGGAAGTTCGGAATTAACTCCAATATAGTCATCCCAACTGATGTTTGTTTCTTAAATGTTGAAGAGATTAGTTTAATCTATTATCATGCAGTGAAGTTTCCAACCGTTGTTGTACTCTGTCCCTCTGTCAAAAGAGATGGGACGAACTTCCTCCTGCGCAACCCGTTACCTCTTTTTGAAACTTCCTTTGACAATAATAGCTATTATAATCATTTAGAATCAGCCAATAAATCAAATGCTCACCTCATTCTATTGGACTCTCCAACACTAGGGAGAGATATTGACACAACCCAGGACATACTAGAAGCTATCGAATTTAATCCTACAAATAAGTTGACTGGAGTCCTAAGGAGGATTATAACCAAAATCCCAACTTGATAAAGTCCTAGATAAGTAATTCAGATCAAAATTATTAGAGATGAATTATGCCATTGCGCTTACTATCATGAATTTTTGGTCTATTTGTTAAAATTCAAATTCAAATCCCATCAACCATCTTTACAAAATGCGTTCAAAAATTGTTTACATACAATTTCTTTACCAATAACTTGATTTGATTTTTTCGATTACCCTTTCATGTTCAAAGCCTTTTTTTCTTGCAAATCTTTCCATGGCCCCTAATGGCACCCCGCCTAATGCTCTCGCTAGTCCGGCAAAGAACAGATTCTTAACCGGGTTGTCTCGACCGACTTTATGCATGAATTTTTGTATGCCGTATTTGAAATTATGCTGCCATGTTTTGTACATTACGCCCAGCTTGGCAGGATCCATTGTGTTGCCGATATCGAAGAAATCTGATTTTTCTAGTAAACCAATTGGAACGAATGTTAGTGGTGTAGTTGTGAATTTTGATTCTGGTTGTTCTGACTCCAAGTCGTGAATCAATTGAATTGTTTCCCAACTATCCTCCGGAGTTTCATCATTGTCCAAGCCCATTATGAGGGTAAAAGCAGGTACCCAATAATTCTCGTTCAATGTCTTAACTGCTGTTTTGACTACCCAGTGCCATTCAGAAGGCTTAAAGGGAGCTAATTTTCTGTCCGCGTATTTGCCGATTAATCTAATACTTCCCGTTTCAAATCCACACTGAATCCCTATATGATTATCGGGGGAAGCCCTAATAATTCTAGAAAGATTAGGAATAAGTCTTTCGTCAGCAATGGCACCGGCTAGGGTTCCATGTGTAGGATTTGTGTGCTCAATTCCTGTAGACATTATCCCCGTAAAAAGTTCTTCCAATGCCTCTCTATTTGGTTGCATGTTTTTCGTGGTTCTTGGGTTCAAACCGTAGACAAAAATGTCATCACTATGAACCCACGCGTTCTTTAGTCCACCATACTTCATGTTTATTTCAATCTCCTTTATGACTTTTTCTACAGGATAATATCTCAAAGGCCTTAAAGTAACATCACAAAACTTGCACCCCCTACCACACCCTCTCATCACTTCTACCATTCCATGGATACTAGGATTAACTATGACCGGGATTTCATCGACAGAAGGTTCGTCCCAGTAATGTATGAATCTTCCATGATAAGTGTGATTATCCTTGACGAATTCTTTTATTTCAACTTTAAATGGGCTCTTTTTGAACGGATTTGCAGTTTCTAACTCTCCTCCAATTATCGCATCAAAAAATGCGGAGCCTGCTCCATCTATTTCCGGGCCTATTCCTCCAAGTTCGCCTTCTACGATTCCATAAATACCGTACTCCTCTATCTTTGCAGGGTCATAATTATATTGCCAAGTTCCTGATGCTCCTGCTATAACTTTCGCAGAGCTTCCAGTCCGTTCCTTGGCTCTATTTATTCTCATGTGTAGTTCTCTGTTGTAAAATTCATCATACGATATTTGTTTTCGGCCATAGGTGAAAGTCATTGTAACAGGACCCATACCTAAAGGATCCATTTCATAAGTCCCAATTACTTCCGTTTCGGGTCCTATGAATCGGTCAATATAATCTGGATGAGCTACAACAACATCATCCCTGCTATAACCATCTCTTATTAATGCAGCCTCCACTTTTCTTAATCCATACGGAGCGAAATCCGCACGCCCTTCGCTGTTCGATATGGGGTTGCAAATAAAATCAAATAAAACTTTAGGAGTAACTTGATTCCGTAACACTTTATAAAGAAGTGATTCGTGCGATCTGTTCGGATCAACTGCGGGGGCGCAACCAAAAAACGAAGCCAATGATATACCCCTATACGGAGACATCAGAGTCCTATCTGCGCTGAGTACTACCTTGGCATGTTTCATAGACTAGAATTCACTAACATCTAACGATGTAATTCCAGATAGATTTTAAGTTTTCCACAGGTGCATATTTAAGCATTGATTTTTTGGGCTTTCGGGCTCAAAAGTACTATTTTTTAATTATAGTCAAGATATCTTTGTCCAATAACCTATGATCTAAAGATACTCTTTGGCCATCAAACTTTACACTTTTACCTACCACATAAGCAAATTTGAAATCTTTAACGAAGTTTCTATGTATCTTGTTGCACACGTCCTTAACAGTACATTCCTTTTTCATTACCAGCGGTTCTTTAATATCCACTTGGCCCCCTCTCGGTTTCAAAAAGACTTTTATGAAATTTAACTTGTCGTAGATTTTCTGCTTTAGATATTCTATATTCATTTTCTTATCAGCAGAAATAGCAACTACCTCAAGTGGCATGTTTGCGCTTATTTCAGTAAGAAACTTTTTGCTTACCAAATCGATCTTATTCACCACGATTATGGATGGTAAGTAAAGCGTATTGCCTGACAGTACATCGATCAATTGTTCGTAACTTAGTTCAGGCTCTCTAACAATCAATCTTCCGTTATGCAGCCCATATATTCTAAGAATTTCCTTTGCGAGGTTTAATGACATCTTCAAAGGTTTCTGCGCATGCACAAAAAGTCCTCCTGAATGTGTTTCTTCTATAGTTACGTCTGGTCGAGTCTGATTTATTTTTATACCTACTTGACTGAGCTCTTTCTCGAGTACCGGGAGATGCTGGGTTTGGAATACATCCAAAACAACTAACAATAGATCCGCGCTTCTGGCTACTGAAAGTACCCTTCTGCCCATGCCTTTTCCCTTAGACGCGCCTTCTACTATGCCTGGAAGATCAAGAATTTGAATTTTAGCTCCATAAAAATCCATCATGCCCGGGACAGCAGTGAGTGTTGTAAACTGATAAGATGCGACTTCAGACTTTGCATTCGTCAAAGAATTAAGTATGGTTGATTTTCCAACACTTGGTAATCCAACTAATACTACGGAAGCGTCTCCCGTTTTGCGAATATCAAAACCCACATTTTCGCCGCCACCGGAAACGGTCTTCCCATGTTTGTTCTCTATCATCTCTCGCTTTAATCGTGCTATTTTTGCCTTCAGAACTCCTATATGAAATTCAGTTGCCTTGTTGATCTGGGTATTATGAATTTCTGCTTCAATAGCTTTGATCTTTTCAGGAATACCCAGTTGATTACCCCTATGAGTATTAACATCTATCTTGATAAATATCTTGCCATGTAACTTATGACTGCCTCAAAGTCTGCCCAAAGTGTCCGTTTAATCAATAATTTGAAAAGAGAAATTCGCTAAACAAAGTTAAACATGAGATTTACAAATCAAGATATTCTAAACAACGTCAACAATTATTTTGATTCTTGTTACTTACACCTTATATTTTGGATGGCAGGTTCTTATTGCTTCCTCCTGCTTTGTCATTATTATTGCGCCTGAGTTTAATAACCAAGAGAGCAGCAATTATGATCCCTATTATAATGTAGTTTACCGGTGGGCTAAGTACCTTAGGAATCAGACCAAGGGCGGGGATAACAAATTTAACCTTTCCAATAAAGTTTTTCTGTCGTATGGGAAAATCTGTTCCAGGAATTGACGCAGGATTTGCATCACCCTTTGTGGTTACCACTCGTTCACCCCTGGAATCTGTTTGGATTTCCGCTACCCTATGTACAATAACCTTATCTTCCCCCGCTGGTCTATGGAAAACTATAATATCTCCAAGATGCACGTCATTAAAAGAATTTCCGTCACCTACCACCAATATATCATTCACGTTTAGTGTAGGTATCATGCTTCCGCTTGAAACTATATAGAAAGGATTCCCTGTGGGGAAAACAAAATGAAGGACTGCCCAAATAATAACTACCCCAATCACAACTATAGCAATGTCCTTTATCGCACCAGGCAAGCGCGACCCCCTTTCGTCTAACAAATCAACAAAGTATCCAAAAATACATAAGATAAACCTTTAGATTTAAAATACATTGGCAGCTCAGTCTAATGCCTTTTCCTCATTTTCAAAAAAGCTTTTATTGGTTTAACTCTGAGTCGTCACTGCTGCCTGATGAATAATGGGGCCTTGGGTATTTAATGTAATCGTCGATCGCTCTGTTAGCCTCCATATCAGCTTCAATATTAAATCTTCTTGAAACATATCTATATCGAAGATCTGCAAATAAATTCTCTAGATTGGTAATTTCCCTTGATATTTCTTTAAGTTTAATATTTCTTATTCTATATTTTTTTAATCTTTGATTTACCAGAAGGTTACTATCGGAGAATATAATAATTCGGTCTCCAATTAAATTGGCTAATTGTAGTGCCCTTTTTAGAGCCTGATATTCAGCTTGATTATTTGTTCTTATTCCGACGAATTCTCGATAGGCGATGATCCTATAGTTTTCACTGTAGATTACTATCCCTACACCTGATAATCCGGGATTCCCTCTGCTGGCTCCGTCGATAAAAACTTCAAGCAATTAGTGATCGATCCTCCTTGTGAACAACAATAGACAATACCAGTAATTTTCCATAAAGTCTAACAAGTTCAGGTATTAAGGAAGGGTTTATACTTGGAAACAAGATCAGACAGCGGAAAACTGTTTCCTCCAACAATTTTCAATTTGATAGTTAAATTTTGTTTCTTTATTTCTATGATGTTGTACGAGTTTTGGAAAAATCCTCTAAATCTTGAAGAGCTAGCAGTACCTGCGTAGACTATCTGAAGGGATCCGAGGTTCCACATCCAAGGCCGATGTTTATGACCACACAGTATTAGATCGACATGTGATTCTAGGCATGCCCTCAGAGTGTCGCCCGCGTCTAAGATGATAATCTTATCAGTACCGGTATCAGGAATCCCAATTAAGTGGTGATGCATAGCGACAATTATCTTCTTTTGTTGCCCTTTAAAATTCTCAATAGTCTTCTGCATCCATGATAGTTGTCTATAGCCAACTTCGCCTTCATCCCTATCCGGCCTTGCAGTACCAAGTGTTACCACTACCACTTTTCCCATATCATAAATTTGGTTAGTTCTAAAGTATTTCTTGAACAGTAAATATCCGGTGTGTCTGTAATCGTGATTGCCAGGCAATACAATCAGATTCCGACAACTAAGTCGTTGTAATTCTGTTCTAGCTAGCTCGAATTGTGGAAGGATTCCCTCATCAGTGATATCACCAGTTACCACGATGGCATCAGGTTTCATCCTATTCACTTCTTGAACTATTTTGTCAAATATCAATGGATCATATAGGCTACCTATGTGAACATCCGAAAGTTGAACTAAAACCGCCAAGCAAATAAAAGTTGGTTCAAATGGTATATTAATGCAATAGGCAGTGTTAAAAATGGATTCCTCCCAATGGTGATTCAGCCACGCCCAAAAGAAAGGTAAAAGAAGAGAAGCCACGACGCAAAATTACCAGGACGCAAATTATTATTCCACCAATAATCGTGGGTATCGCAACACTTGGTGGCTTGGTAATAATGCATTTTCTACCAGCCCCCTCGCCAATCAAGGTCTGTTTAAAAGCTCATGGTGTTGACACTTTCAACGTTCACCCTAGAATCGAAATAGATGTGAATGGGAAAAATAAATTACTTCCCGCGAATGTTGGAATAGAAAAGAAGAATGGAAGAGAATGCATGCATGTAATTCATACAGATGAAATCGGAAATATACTCCACATTCAATTTGTAAGACCAATACGGTTGACCCTTGGTGATTTCATGAAAATATACTCAGCAAACAATAAAACAATTACCGTTGTTGATAACTCAACAGGCAATTTCAATAATCAAACTCTAAACCTAAGCGATTTTGAAATAAACTATTCTTACTTTTCTGGGA
>DASWDL010000317.1:0-5764 GCA_036395315.1 Nitrososphaeraceae archaeon | reverse complement strand
CCTCGGTTTACTCGGCTAGACCGACGGTTAGCGCGACCGTCTCTATGCCCGTGCAATGGGAACAATTAGGTAAGATCAACCCGAAAGAATTCACATTAATTTCTGTACCTGACCTAATGCGGGGCAAAAACGATACGTGGAAGGGAGTGCTCGACCATAAACAGGATCTGAATAAAATCCTTTCCTCTATAGAGGGCATAGTACCTTAGGTTGTCACATCAACCACTGAAACTTAACGGGCTCCGAAAAGCTAGATATGTGAACTCTGTCAATCTTTTCTAGGTAGAGATGATTTGATTCTTCGTGAGGAATAGGTCACAGATACCAGTCACTCTACCGGTTGCCGTTTAAAGTAATATCCAAGCAAAACATTAGACTACCTTCGGAATTTTTATATCATATTCAATAACAAATTTCTCTAGATAAAAGATGGTTTAGATATGGCTAAAATTGCACTAATTGTTGGATCTGTAAGGCGAGATCGTCAAGGGATTAAAGTTGCTCGATGGATAGAAAAAAAGCTTTTGCAAAGAGATCATACCGTCTTTTTTGTCGATCCTCTTGAGTTAAATCTTCCTATGCTAGATAGAATGTACAAGGAAATGATTGAACCAACTGAAAAATTGAAAGATCTTCAAATAAAAATAAAAAAGGCTGAAGGTTATGTGGCTGTTACTCCAGAATATAATCGGAGTACATCTGCAGCCATGAAAAATACTTTGGATTATTTTCTGGAAGAGTATTTCTTTAAACCTTCTGCCATTGTTTCATATTCACCTGGAATGTTTGGAGGAGTAAATGCAGCACAGCAGCTTAGATTAGTATTTGCTGAATTAGGAGCACCTTCAATCCCGTCAGCGTTTAGTATTCCGAGAGTCACGAACACTTTTTCTGAAAAAGGGGATCTATTAGATGACACCTATGAAAAAAGAGTGACGCGATTTCTGGCCGAATTTGAATGGTACATTGAGGCATTAAAGAAGCAAAGAGAAAAAGGAACGCCATATTAGCCTACACAATCTCTGTAAGCATATACAAGGTTCAAATTTAAGTCCCGGATCTAGTCTGTGGAATTAGGTGCGGACGCAACCACAACAAATCGATACTTGTATTGGCATCCATAACCAGGAGTTAGTCCCTTCCAACAGACTAGACTACTTATTCTCTGAATATTGCTAAGCTTGGTGCTGTGGTATATCCAATGGAGATATTGCGCTGCTGACATTTTTCTAGCGAATAGGAAGACAGAAAACGAAGTGTTGATTTTAGACTACTTGCAGTAGATGTAACACCGCAGATGGTGTTCCCATAGATTTTTATTAGTAATTTAGTATTAACTAATTGCGCCACACCGCCATTGTGGTTTAGTAGGCTAGGCGGAACATTATCCGTTGCTGGTTTTGTTCGTTCCCAAACCTAGCCTACCAAAGTTATTTCAATAAATTTTAGTTACATCTCTAACGTAGCCATAGGTGTTTATAAAACTTAATCAATTTGGGCAAGGATGAAAGGATGGCGTACCTTACACCTTGTCAGGTTAGCAGTGTCCAAGCTCCCATTCTGGCATTTTATCAGCGGCCCACGAGATCAAGTGATATTCAAAAACTTATCCCATGCTGAAACAATTAGAATGAAAGGAAAGGATGATCAAGAAAAGACAGCTAGTACCCTAACCGTTAATGTTGAGAAAGTTTTACACGAATTGTTAATTATTCGACAAGCATTGCTGCAACAGTCTTTAATTATGGTATACTATGTACCCACACTATGTACTATTGACTTGATGAGTCAAATAAATTGCGAACAATGTGGAAATGCAACACATTCGATTTAACTGTGGTTTGGAAAAATATTATGTCAGGAATGTTATTTGGCTAACCTCGCCAGCACAGAACAGATATTATCAAGACCGGCGTAGACTTGACAGAAAAGGAAAAAGGATTCGTATTAAAATACTAGTTTTAAAAAAACCTGGATTTTTGAGTAACGAATTCCTATCTTGGAAATCATCTTCATGTCCAGGATAATAATCTTGACAAGTAAGAGCCGATGAGCCGTGATTGAAATTTCCTATGGTGCATTTACAAAATATAATTACAAAATAATATACAGGCTACTGAATTAGGCTTGTTTATTTGCAAGAGTATTGTGGAGCTAAGGTTAAATTACAAAACGAAAGAGATAGTAATGGTTAAGCCAGAACTAAAAAAAGAATTCCATGATCATGGAAAAACAATTTTGTGAAAAATGTAAGAAGGATAGGGAGGTAATAAATGTCATTAAACGTGGCAAATATAATGAATACGTGTTGGCCTGCGGAGATTCTGTGTCAGGCAAGAAAATCACCAAAATTCTACCAACCATTACTTTCTCTAAAGCCAATTCATTGGCTTCTACTCCATCAAATGATATGGAAGACATGTTTTTGGAGATTGATAATACTGATTACTCACCCTTCGAAAGGCAAAGTATGAAGAATATTTTGAAGGCTGTAAATAGGGAAATAAAGCATCGACCGTTACCAAAGATTATTGATTCATTGGGTGTTTCTCTCAAAATAAGTCTACCACTTGCTACCCCATATATTATACGAATGATTACAAAATATCTAAAATCGAAACAGGCACCGGATTCCTCTGGAGTCTATAACACTGCGGAAGGCAATTGAATCCCGGATGTGTGTTAACTAACCTAAGTGTTAACTGTCCTAGATGCTTTAAAAGGTTAAACAAATAAGGCTAAAGTGGTTTCTACAGCACCCGCAAAGGAGGTTTAAAACAGTCGAAAGGATGAACTACAGGGCTCAAACCTTTCGAACAACTTCAATAGATGAAAATTTGATAAAACCCTAAAATATTACTTTGAACTAAAAATTATGATAAGATATGCATTGTGCGGTATATGATACGTATGTTACAAGAAAGGATGGCAGGATAATGAATTTTAATGTGATAGTTGGAAAATTTACTCCCAGAAGCAAGGCTATCAAATATGGGAAATACCTAAACAGTTTAGATCAAAGAGAACAAAGAATAAACCAGGAAGAGTGTCAATTCTGCCACATACAAGAAGCCCCTAATCAGGTTAAGAAAATTATTTGGGAAAAGGATACAACGCCCAAAATGCAAGGTTGTCCTTAACTCCGTTTGGCGATTCATGTGAGATCAGAAAAATATGAATTGAAAGACGCAGAATCGGAGGATACGATGAAGGCAGACGACGGCAATAATGTATTTCATTATGAAAATATATCTGTTGATAGTGCTATGATTAATTGGAATAAAATAAAAAGTGCAGGTAGGCGAGTGAAACATTTCTACATAGAATTGAGTGACGTCAAAGATAAACCGACATGACTACTGAGGAAAGTCATTATGGGGCGGAGACATAGCATTATCTCGCAAACCCTAACAAGGGCAGTTTAACTCATATAACTTGATCTGCAGTAACTAATTTTTCCCATTTGTTTCCAAGTCCTTTTTGCAGGAAAGGCTCTTTTTTGCACGTTTCCTCGTATTGTATCCTCACTTCGCGTATAACCAGTGGCCGATAGTTATAAAATGGCAGGCAAACCAATTCGTTCTTTGATGGTTTCTGACAGGTACAAAGTTACCGGGACTAAGAACTATGACACATTTGCGATTAGGACCTAGACAACTAAGTATTCTCAAGGAAAAATCAATGTATTCTAGTCTAATGCATGATTATCATTTATCGATAAGAAAAGACCTCGGAAAAGTAGAAAAGCAAAATCATCAATGAGATTTTGATGTGTATGAGCTATCAGAATAACCCAACTTTTTACCAAATTTGGATAGCTTCTACCTGGGCTATCATAACAAAGTTACTTTATCTTTATATAGGAATTCTAGATTCAAAATCTATAGGCAAGGTAATTAATCTAATGGAAGGAAACTCTTTAGCTAAAGTCTTGGAGGCTCTTGCAGATAGCAAGTCACTTGAGATTTTTAATTCAATAGCAAAAGGTGAAGGTCGAAGCGACTCTCTCAAAGAAACCAAAGGACTATCTACCAAACAATACTATGTGAGAATGAAGTACCTCATGAATGCAGATCTCCAGAGTGAAGGGTAGGTTTTCTCTTACAAATTTTGGGGTAGTAGTTTATCACGCGCAATCTATAATGGAAGCTGGAATCAACTTTTACTGGAAGCTAAAAGCAATTGACTCTATTCAAGGGTCAGGACAGATTGGAGAAGTCGAACGTCTCAAACTTGTTAAGACCATAATAGGCGATAGTACGATTGAGAATATTTTAGTGAAACATACCCTCTAGCACCGATCTGATAATTATCTGACTTCCTAGCCTTCAGTTAATATTCGAATGAATACCTTAGCCAACTAAGCATTACAGTGTACGCGACACTTATTTATCATGTGACTCTTTGTCTATCATGATAAAAACCCTCAGTTTTGTATCTTCAAGCGTTAGCTCAGTAAGTGATGACATCAACAAGTGGTTGGAAACTTATTCAGACAAATACGGTACAAAGTTTAGACTGATAGATATCAAGTACGCCGTAGCTGCGGAGTCCGTACCTAAGAGCAGCCAAACAAGGAATGTAAATTATTCCGCCTTAATCATCTACGAGATAGTGGAAACCAAAAAGCAAGCCGATACCTCTGAGCCATTAGAGACGTCGGGGGTTGAATAGCCTAGGCATAATACCTACTTGGACTGAATTAGGAATACGCGCAGGGGGGACTAACTGAAAATGGGTTATTTGAGTGATGTCCTTCTAGCTAATTCATATCCAGTTATGTTAGTGCTAACCCACTTACTACTACAAAGAACATTCTGTGACCCCTTCGTAACCGCTATTTAATTTTCTTTATATACCCATTGATAAAATCTTTATCTTGAACATAACGGCCTATAATCATGTTAATTTTACTTGCGACATATTCTGTATTGGCTGATGGAAGCACCATAAGAACTAAAATGCAGTTGATTTCTATCATAGGTAGAAATATAAGTTTGGCCGTTTCGTGATGCGAAACAAATGTCTGAACCTTTCCAAAGCTTTTAGCAAGTTGCTCAATCATCGCGTAAGTGGCTCGGACCCATATCCCACATTCGGTCCCCTTGTCATAATCAGACTTATGGGAAGTAACCCCATTGCGAATATGATATTTACTTTTATATCTAACGATATGTCCTTGCATATTAATTATGGATGCAGATAATATGCTTTCATCCAAACATAGTATTTTTTCGACCATAGTGTTAAGCATATTAATTATGCATGCTTGAATGGATATAATGTTTAGCTGAGTATTACCTTGATTTTTTCTAATTTAATTGAACAGTTCTAAGTTTTTATTCTGTCTGGGTACTATTCTGTGTATTTCCTTAACTGGGAAAACAACCTGGGACTTGCCTAGTGCGAAAAAAAGGAGCAAACTTAACACTACTCTTAGATTCTTATGAATATTTTCATTAACTTCCTTTCTCCTGCACTGATGATGGGATATTGTACAATCGTTCCTATTCCAAGGCCAATAATTAATGAGATGCACGATTATACTCTTGTCAGAGATAGCGTTACCGACATGAAGATTATACAAGACTTGGCCCCCTAGGTATGTCCCGAAGGAGAGTGTTTTACGAGAACATCACGTTGGGAGACCGGCCCAGCACTATAGAACAATGCCAGTCCTATATAATATCGGGGCGTCATAACGTTACTCGATAGTAGTGACGCACTGAATGTGCCAGTGATATTTTCACACAAGTTCCCCCAC
>DASWDL010000316.1:0-3330 GCA_036395315.1 Nitrososphaeraceae archaeon | reverse complement strand
GCTTTTTGCAACCTTAATTGATATTTTTCCACCGGTGTTTGGGACAAAATCGACAGAATTCTTTACTAAGTTGGATATAACTTGTCCTATTCGCTTTGAATCACAATTAATTGAGAGTTTATCGGCAGGCGGAGTTATGTGTGCATCAAATTTTATTTCTTTGTCCTCCATTAGGGGTTGGAGATCAGATATATTCTCATTGACGAGCTTGGAAACATATACTTCCTTCTTGTTTAATCGCAATTTACCAATGTCTAGTTTATAAACGTCCATTACATCATTTACGAGCATTTCCAACTTGGAAATATTATTATGCATCATCTGAACGGCCTTTTTTTGCCTATCGTTCAAGGATCCGAGTGCATCCGTTTTAAGAAACATTTCCGAATACATCTTTAGAGGAGTAAGCGGTGTTTTCAACTCATGACTAACCATAGAGATGAACTCTTCTTTGGCCAATTCTGTCTTTACCAGCTCTTGGTTTGCCCGTCTGAGGTCTCTTTCGATTTCAAGCAACTCATCATTTTTAATTGCAACTGTCTTTGTTAGCTCCTTCTGCGTATCGATATAGTTTCTTATTGAACTCACCATAGAGTTGAAGGATCCTCTGAGGACAGCAAGTTCGTCGGTACCTTTTTGATCTAGTGAAATGTCTAGGTTTCCTTTTTGTATTTCTGAAATAGCATGAGTAAGATTGGTTATGGGCTTTAGAATTCTTGCAACAAGATATAAAACCAGTATAAGTATTCCTATTATAAGTATACCAAAAAAGATTTGCAATAGCATTAGGTTCCTTGAATTTAAATCTACTTGCTGCCCCAGTTTGGTAACCAATACGTCCGATGACTTGATTAGCTGAGAAGCCTCTGATTCAATTTCTTTCTTTTCGGTTTCTATTTTTGCGCCGGTTTTTGGTGAGATATTTGCCTGGCCGTTTTTGCTTTCGTTTATTATATTATTCGTAATAGTTGTTCTAAATATATTCCAGTCCTTCTCAATGAATTCCCATGGTTTTGAGAACTCTGAAGGTAGCGCCTTTAAAAATACTTCTGAAGTTGTTCCACCGTCCTTTAAGGTCCTTATGTTTGCTTGAAGATTATTTATTGCTGCTTGAACCTGTATGACATCTAAAGACCCATCAAGATACTTTTCGACTTGCAATAGGAGTCTTTCTGTAAGAAATCTGTTCTTTCCAGCAATGTTAATTGAATTACCTAATGAAGACCCTTGTGATTGGAAGAGTGCTAGTATGCCAAAACTACCAACAATAAGAATAATTTCGATAACAATAAGAATCGAAATTTTTAAAATAACTTTAGTTTTTAACTTTTGCAACATATTGAATCTCATGGGGACTTTTCCCCGGCTCCGTAGACCAATTTATACGTACATTAACCATTCTACAACCCACCTACATCGAATTGTGGACTACCATTCTATTCATTTCATCAACGACCTCTAAAAAATCCTGACCCTTGCCTGTGATTCTAAATACCTTACTTCTACCACTGCAAACTCAATGTAACCTGTTAGGTTCATAGAAGATAGATTTGTTACTACGGAAAATTGCAGAACATGGTTTTCTCTCATCTTTTCCAATCTTCTTGCTACAGTCTTTGGCGATAGTAAAGTTGCCTTAGCAATATTTTCAATTGACATTTTGGGATCTGATAACAAACATTTCATAATCTTCAAATCAGATCTATAAACTTTCATTGTCACGGGTGAATATTTTGCAAAGATCCCCTCCACTTTTGATGATAAAATAAAATTAGCAGTTCTATCTAGGCTTGATATATATGCTAAAACATCTCCTAGGAGGCTTATCTTATTAAGCATTTCTTGTTCTTTAATTGTTTTATCAATATATCTAATTGTTAAAATACACTCTTTTTCATATCCAAGTATTACAGGATTTACAAAAAGTACAAAGCTTCTTATTGCACTATTGGTTACCATTTTGTTAATCCTTTCCTTTACAGCGCTTGGCATTATTCCAACTTCAGAAGCTATATTCCTATAAGGAGTTCTAGAATCTCTAGATAGTAACTTCATAATCCGTAAATCTGTGATATCCAGCCTTGTCTGTTGCAATATGTGTTGATGTTTTTGTATCTAAATATGGTTTTATACATCTATCTCCTCTGACTTTGATATTATTTATAGCGAGCAGAGTATTCCAATTAATATGAACCCGAAACACCATTGGATAAATATCCTGCCCGGCTACACGTTCTGCAACCCCTTTTTGAATTGACCCGACCAACATGAGCATTTATGTACATGTATATGCGTGTGGCTTTCCAGTTAGACTAGTGAATTGATAATACAGGAAACAGCCTTCAAATAAGGCACTTTTTGACTCGGCAATGGATTAAAAAAGCATATTTCTTAAATACAATCATATACTGTCACAATTTGCATGACTTACCAATTGGATGAGCCATTTTTCGAAGAAAAAGGAAGGATTACGGCACAGAAAGAAATTGGAGACAATAAAATACAAATGACATATTCATCTATTGGGACATTTAAGGGAAATATAGAAGTAACAAACTCGGGAGATTTTGTAAGCGTGCCGAAAGATAACAAGGGAACTTCAGCTCAAGGACAAGGAGTAGTAACTACAAAGGATGGTAGAGAAAAGGCAAATTATACTTTCCTACAAGTAGGAAAGACTATTACTAAGGATGGTAAGCCAGTGTTGCGTGGGCTTGGGTGCGCGGTCTGGAGTACAGACTCTACTGGCAAGTTAGCATTTCTTGATAATATGTTAACTTTCTTTATTATCGAAGTAGATGAGATGGGAAATTTCTCAGGCAAAGATAGAGAATTAAAATAATAATGTACCTACTACTACCATTCCCGTATTATTTCTCAGCATATGATGCTGCAGGGAGGCAAGAATATACATAAAGACGAAATTTTGTCTTGCGCCATATACGACCCTGCGTATATTTGTTCTTTGTCGTTACTTCAGAAAGGAATCATATGCTTTTCGGGTATAACCAGTTTCGCAACAATCTACTCAACAGAGGCATAGCAAAATATGTAAGACCTATGACCAGTATTATATTCATAAACAAATTAAAAAGTAACGGCTGCAATCCTAAGAAAGTTCTAAGAATAAAAGATGCTAGCAAGCTGATGCAATTTGCTCCAATAAACGCAACTATTGCCATTTTCCATTTAGGAGGAGGTACTATGGCTTTCAATCCTGGCAGAGTAAACCATGTCTCCAAACCAGTCGCCTTCTGTAGGTATGGAGTAGAGTATTTGTTTACTTCTTCTGTTTGTTTGTGCAAGTCTTCTGAATTTTCCCATGCTTCA
>DASWDL010000315.1:0-6732 GCA_036395315.1 Nitrososphaeraceae archaeon | reverse complement strand
AGGGCCTGTCTTGAAAATAACCGGCGGAGATAAGTACGTAGAAATAGTTGAACCATTATGCAAGTTTCATGGGGGAATACGTATGTTCAAACAGTTTGAAGATGCTGGGGACATCGCATCTATATATGAAATGACACTCAGCACTCCGAGCGGCAAAATTTTGAAAATTAGTTTTGCAGATTGGATTACAGTAAGAAATGGAAGAATTGTCGAACAGAAATTATATTATGATCCACGTGAATTCGTTAAAGAATTCAATATTTGATATTTCATGGTATATGATAAAAATCTAGCGAATCGAATCCGAATGATACTCCGGAAGTGTAGAGGTGTTACAGAAAAAGAGATGTTTGGCGGAATATCGTTCTTGATAAAAGGCAAGATGTGCTGTGGAGTAATAAAGAAAGATCTAGTACTACGTGTTGATCCAAGAGATTATGAAATTTTACTTAACAGAGCGAATTTTCGTCCAATGGATTTTACTGGCAGACCGCTTAAGGGATTCGTTTATGTAAATCAGGCTGGCTACAAATCAGCAGCTTCCCTAGACAAATTGGTGAACCTTAGTCTTGATTATGTTACGTCCCTTAAAGAGAATAAAAATTAGAACAATATTTCTAAAGTGCTTGAATGCGAACTTTCCCATTGAACGAGCAACTTATGATCAGCCCGACTCGTATTAGATCCTATTAAAAAGTGCGAGTTCTATTTCTATACATTAACAGTCTGGAATCCTGTTGCTCCGTCTGGAAATGGCTTGTTGAATTCAGCTGTTTGGACCTTACCTGTCTTGTCAGTTGCCCTGACAATTATGCTGTAATTTTCTTTACCGATCGGAGTAAAGCCAGCCGTCCATAAAACCCAGGTGTATTGGGAGAGAGGATTCTTGATAACAGCAGATTTCCAAGTCGCCCCGCCGTCTATGCTCACTTCAACTTTTGAAATTCCACGATCTCCTCCGAATGCTATGCCTGCAATCGGAGCCTTATGACCAGGTACTATTTTTGGCATTTCATCTAATTTCCTAAATCTGTCCCTTACCTCAGCCTGTCCTGGAATAACTATAGTTGATACGGTATGCACATCTGCATTGTTAGTCCAACCATTTCTTTGCCAGTAACCTGCATAAACAGTATCAACTAGCTCTATTTCCGTTATCCATTTGGGGTTCATCATGCCATACAACCCCGGCACTATCGCTCTTACAGGAAAGCCATGCTTTGCAGTTAGAGGAGCCAGATTCATATCATAAGCCAGAATGGTACCATCCATGAGTCCGTTCTCTAATGGGATTCCAACGTCGTAGCCATCAGAGCACCTGAACGCTATGTATTTTGCTCCTGGCTTGACCTTCGCTCTTGAAAGAAGATCCTTAAGTTTTATGCCTTTCCACAAGGCTGTGCTTATCAGATCCCCACCAATCTTGTTACTTACACATTCTAATGTAGCATATTCTTCCACTGAAGGCATTCTCCTAATTTCATCATAAGTGACCGTCAACTGCTTGTCGACTAGGCCTTTCACAGTAAGGTTCCAAGTTTTTTCGTCAACCACAGGTACAATAGGTTTATATCAATCCTATAGAAGAGATACGTAGGAGTTAATTCAGAAGCAAGAAGTGGTCCTAGCATAGGATCTTCAAAGCCAGCTGGTATTGATTTTGGTATTGGTACTAGCTGTGAAGATGAAAATTCAGGTTCTTGTTGCTCCTGTCCTTGGCCCTGTCCTGAAAACAATCGATTTAATCCTAAATATAAAATTGGAACTGCTATTGCAGAAGCAACAATAAACCGTAGGAATTCCTTTCTATTAGCTATCATTGTCTGGGTACCAGGACTCTCTTCAGACAGCTTTTTAATAGTTTGTCCAGTCCTAAAGAAAGAGGCAAAAATAAATCCAAAGACTAATTGGGGCCCGATGAGAGAAATTGCTAGAAGAGGAAAGGAAAGCGCATTAGCACCAGTGCGAACTTGGATCGTAGTTACCAATAAAATGAATATGATGAATAAAACGACGTATGCAACCAATGATGGTAGAAGTGCTTTTCCGATATAGCTCTTCCAATTTGATTTAGCATTAATTTTGTCTACCAGAATTCCTATGAGGCCATATAATATGAAATTGAGTACAATAGCAGCTATAAAGGCAGAATATTTAGCAAGAGGGCCAAAGTTCTCTACCGCTTGTGACTCGAATTCTCCTGGAGTGAGTGAGAATAAAGTCTGTGATGCAAGCTCAGGAAGAAATGGTCCACCAGCAAGTGATCTAATTAGTAGTGAAATTCCAATGGCTAGAGCACCAGCCACGACTCCTGCAGTGAAGGATTTTGTAGACAGGTGGCCTACTCTGGCTGTCACGCTCGTATCCCCGTGGATAAAAGATTTAAGTTTTTTTCCAGACCTTATTCATGTTGTAAATTTATAAAAATGGTATCCCTAGTCATAGAAAATTTGCTAAAAATTGAGTTTTTTGGTGTCAATTCGGACGCAATCTGGAAACAGCGTAAATAGATCATGATTATAGCTGCTTCAATGTATGTTACGCTTCTCAGATTATAAACTCGGTTTGTCAGGAATTATAGTATTGGCAATATTGGTTACGTCACTATTTGTTCTTGGTAGCCTATAATTGTTCAGCATCACGGCGTTGATGATTGGCAATGAAACTAGGATGATGAGGCCTGAAAAGGGAATGACGATGATTAATGATAAGAAGGTCACGAAGGTAACGATGAATAATTAGACTGGCTGCTTAAAAAGAACAACACAATTCAAAAGATTACAATACTACTGAACGCTCTAAGAAGTAATTAAAATAAATTAGCTCTCCTTATTTTCTAATGGATAATACAAGACATAAATGAAAATAAAATTATTTATATTTTTAGGGGATGGAATGGACTTATCTTAGTTACTCGAAGAGGAATATTAAATAGAAAGAGAGAAAATAATCACAGCTGTGATAATCGTATGTTTTTTCGGTGGGCTAGTAGGGGGTCCGGTCACCAGTCTAATTGATTATTACGGATCGCCTGAAGAACGATTCAAACTCTTCATAATACCAGAAATTATTGGATTCATTAGTGCAGGCTTTCTAGTTTATTATGGAAAATCTAAGAAGAATAAAGGTACGGATATTAGATTATAGGTCGCAAAGGCTTAGAAATTTAATTCAGCAACATGCAGTACAATAGTCAATTCTTGCATTGTGGCTTGGGATTTGAACCCTCTACTTTCAGTCGGGGAGTCCTAAATATGGGAATATCAGCAGATGTGGAAGATGGATGATGTTGAAATGGCATTCTGATATTGACTGGAAGTGCACACAAGCAGTTGGTCAAATTATTGGATTCAGTTTTTAACTACACTTGCGCGAAGCAAGGAATTGATGGGGCTGGCCGTTTGAATCAAATTTGACATGATTTTTAGCCCCTCACACTTGTATCATTTTAATAAAACAAGGTAAACACAGTTGGTGGGTATTGAAGAACCCTTTATTTTGAGCCAAAGGTTTGCCGTTATAGAATTATTGGGCGGGGCTTTTAGTAGAATTTTGACCTACCACTAGATGATATATTACGTCATACGCAAAACTCTGGGTACCTGTCGTAGGATTGTCAAGAGTAGTTTGACTCAAGCGGAGTTCGTGCTTTCCTGGTGATAAAGGTTGTAAAAACAATACAAACATATCCGAGACAGCTTCAGTTTCTCCAGCAGGAGCTCCGAACACATTATTTTCGGCTAAAGTTGCATTAAATAATGGGGACTGTATCCGGTATTTTCTTATATCATTCACCGCCACCCCATCAATACTTGCTGCTATTGAACTAACCTCGTCCCCCGAAACGGCGCAGTTTCTCAATTCAGCTTCAGTCTTAAGGTTTGGAAATTCCGCGTAAGAACATTCATTTGCTGCTACTGGAGACAAGATTGCTTTTCCGGCTGGAATAGCACACGTACGTTCCACTGTTCCAGACCCCGCAGTCGTGAGAAACCATGCATTCTGGTTTTCCTGATTAACACCGCAGAGCCTGCCAGACTCATCGTTCATAGGATGGTTGTTCTGTGGTATTGCTAGAAACCATTGCCACCATTTCACTGTCCATTCCGGCAAAGATGTTCCATATGGTTTAGAATCTGCTGGAAATACAACATTGGTAGTATTTTCTGCTCGTGCAACTGAAAAGGTGGTAATAAAACTAAATATGACTAAACCGAAAATCGCTTTATTATAGCGGCTAATGAATATTTCTTTCAAATTCAATGTGAGTGTGCAAACCTGTGTTATAAGGAATACTGTGGTACATCAGAATTCACCAGTCCACGTTTACAATTGATCAGGTGTGCTACCAATGAAATCGAATTACCATGGCGGTCCAAGAGAATGCATAATAATTTCTTCAAGAACTATTCAATCCATGTCTGTGATTCAGCTTGACAAACATGTTTAGGTTCTTTGCCGTTTCATCAGATAATAACAAGCTAATTTTTACATGGATAATTTTCCTTTTTGCTATTCTCCTAGTTGATTCGTCAATAATTAGAATTTATTATTTTGGTCTTAGCCAATCAACTGTAACATGGATAATGGCAGTGTTTATTGTCATAGGTGTTATCTTTCTTGCAAGCCTGTATGTGATGTCCAACTTCGTAAGGAAAAGAAGTGCAGAAATCAGAGCTCGTCAGGTAGTCATAAACAGATTGTATAAAATGGTCGTAGTCTCGCAAATTCTACTAGCTATCACTTTCATTCTTGTGGTTTTTCAGATATCAACTATATCTCGCTACAGCGTCATGTTACTTAGTATTACGACAATAATTAGCTATTTCACATCCATGTCTTTAATGGGATTTCTTGGTTACCGTTTCATTATTTGGTTTAAATCAAACAGAACCCCTGTGCTCTTCTTCTACGGGCTCGCGTGTATTGTGCTTACGTTAAGTGGAGGATTCGCAGTTTCCCTTGTAAGTCTTATTCTGAGTAATGTTCCAGCATTTGCGAGCCAACATGTAGGCACCGGCTATCCTTATTTCAGTATAGGGTCTGCCACCTATTTGGTAAGCTATGGATACTCCATATCCACAGTGCTAACATTTATCATTTGGTGGATTGCAAGCATCTTAGTTTTACGTCACTATTCCGAAAAGTGGGGCAGCAAAAAGTATATATTCATAATAAGCATGCCTCTTGTATATTTTCTAATTCAATTTCAGCCGGTTTTCCTTAGTCTATTTTCTGCGTTTCTTAATTCAGAACCTGTCTTGTTTAGCATTCTATATACACTCGCTTTTACATTAAGTAAACCCGTCGGAGGTATTCTATTTAGTATCATTTTCTGGACGACATCTAGAAAGCTTAGTTCTAACATCGTTGTGAGAAATTATTTGATTATCTCTGCCTACGGCCTTATGCTTCTGTTTATCTCAAATCAAGCCGTTGTCTTGGTGACGGCTTCGTATCCACCCTTTGGATTAGCTACAGTTTCTTTTATGGGACTATCATCTTTTTTCGTATTCATAGGGATATATGCTTCAGCAATATCTGTCGCAGAGGATGCTAAGTTACGTCGGACAATTCGCAAATATGCTCTGAATGAAGCGAACTTACTTGATAGTATAGGCATGGCCCTAATGGAGGACAAAATAAGAAAGAAGGTATTAAAGGTAGCAAAAGAACAACAAAAAAATCTGATGGAACTAACGGGAATAGAGCATACCCTGAACGAAGCCGAGGTAAATCAATATTTGAATGAAGTAATTCAAGAAATTAAAAAGAAGCCAATGAAAAAGTGATTTGAGCTTGTGAAAGTGCGAATTGACGTACGCCTGTCGACTGAGTTAATTTATTTCTGCTAAATCGTTTATAGTCAAATTAAATTTTCTATGGGATATTTGCGGCTATTTAATCGTAAAATGAATTTACGTCAGGACTTCCATTTTGTGGGTCTATTTATTGCTTTAATTTGTTTATGATAAGATAGCTTGCAACTAGAATGATAACTGTTACTAAAACCCCGATGAAAGTTGGTACTATCGGGAATTTTGTAAGTAGCCCATTCTCATAAATATCCTTATCTGCTATTATAGGAAGTAATCCGATCATTATTGCAAGCGGGATTGAAAGCCGTTGAAGGTTAAGCAGTGTTCTATTTAGCTTGAAATTATGTGTCTGTTCTTCTTCATCCACAATGTATTGATAGTTAAAAGATAAGGTATCCATCTTATCATTCAATGATTTCTCTAATTTTGTTAAATTCCAACTCTCGAACAAAATCTTGTCGAAGATGTGAAGTATACCCGTCCATAGAGAAACACTAATCCGAGCATAAATACCTTGAACTTCTCTGACGCGTATTTTAAGTTCTCTAATACGAACAAATAAGAAAAATCATTTCACAAGAGCGAATTAATTTCATTTTATCTCCTGATCGACTAATAGAACCTTCGTTAACATCCTTTCTCTGGATTTCCTTTCTTCTTCTTTCCATCTTCCTGACAGTCTCAGCACCACCCTGGTCACTCGAATATACCTACTATAATTATTAATCTCAATAGACCTCAAAAATTGCTGAATCTTGGGAGGAAACCTTGTTATGCGTTATACGGTTTTTGTCAAATTCAACCCGAGTGGTAAATTTCAAGTCAACGGCAACGAAATAACCATCTGTTTAAGGTCTAAACCTGAACGAGGCAAAGCAAATAAGGAACTCGTAGAAAGGTTAGCTAGTTATTT
>DASWDL010000314.1:0-11393 GCA_036395315.1 Nitrososphaeraceae archaeon | reverse complement strand
ATACGCTAGCCCTTACATTATTTTGAATTTCAATTACAATGCAGCTTATGGATTGGATTGAGACTATTTTTGTTGCAGGTATCCTTGAGATGTTGTTGGGTTCTGACAGCGATTGCTAAATTTTACTCAGGGTACTGCAATATTCATTTCAATTTATTAAGAACTGAATCCACCTTGTCCTTCAAAGTGACTTGTTTGTCTAATCTTTCGTCTATGTGTATTAAGGAAATTATTCGCATGACTCCTAATGATTTTTATTGCCTCATGAGCAACAGCAATGCCATTTAAAACCTTGTTCATATTGGCCGCTTCTATCTAAGTACCCATTGGCGTGAGTTTCGCAGTAATGCCGCTTATCTTTCCTATTGCATCGAAAGCTGCCGCGACTTCTTTACTAACACTTGTGCCTGAACTACCACCGACAGGTACTATAGTAATTTCTGCAGTTATCCATATAGATTCAATTTCTATATTGCAATTAATAAAATTTAACCAGGTTCGATTTACTTAATAAAAAAATTTTCACGAAAAGACAAGCATTAGTTTGACTATTCTTAGGTAAATAGAAGTAAGCAAGTGTATTTATTATGGACAGAGCCAGGATGTTGCTAGTGGAACCTTCCAAAAACAAATCTGGTTATAGACCTACTACCTATGATCTACAAGAAAGGGTGTGGAAAAATACTGAAGGCACATATTCAAGTTTTAGGGAGGCAAAGTTACGGTCTTGGAGATGTGAGAAATGCGGTGCTTTATTTTCGACGTCTAAACATCTCAAAACACATAAAGTCGAGTATCATTCCTATTAATTAGGTGCACCCGCGACTCAGAAACCAACTTTCAAGGGTAGTGTTACTGGGGCAATGGATAATAATTCAGGAGGTCATGTTAGAACCCTAGTAGGAACATCCTATTATGCAGTAGCACTCGCGACAGAATAGGCAGTAATTTTAATTTTATATCCTATTTGTCCGCGAATCTCAGAATGGCTAGCATCCGTAGTTTTTCTATTGAATTTTTCTGAAACTTACGGCCATTCCCATCATAAAAGTTGGAGAAATGATTGGTATTTCACAAGTACGTTTGGTGGTTTAATTTCAGTAGATCATTAATTAATCCGCCTATTTTTGCTTCAATTGCACTTCTTACTCAGGGGATCAACTTTGGTTGCCATAATATCTTTGGATCATCTAGTTCTTTACCATCTTTGGGATTTATAGTTGTCTCTACTACGATTTCTTGATCCTTGACTATCGTATCTAGATATAGCTGAAGTTCCACGATGTCCTCGAAAAGCCTGTATGTTCTTCCAGATTGGTACAAACCATTTAATTTATCATAAAAGTCAATGGGGGTCTTGAATGCAATTCCAATAATAAAATCAATAAGCCAAACAGACTTATCAGAAGAAATAAAAACGTACTCTGCGTTTTGATCACGTACTAAAATTCCAGTATTATTTGTTGCTTTATTGATGTCAATTATGGACATATTATTAATAGTACAATGACGATGAAGATATAATATCTGTTTAGTTACTGCAGGTAACGCCTTAGCATTTGATCCCGACTTTAAAATGACAAAAATAATAACTATGAATTATCTGGTATATTGAAATATAAGAAAATGATGAATTCAATTTCTTCTGCACATAAAAGGGCATTTTTTGTAGGAACGCTTGGACAGTTGGTTCAATTCTCACAGATTCAACCCTTATAAAGGAATGAAGTGATATGAATTCTGCTGCCTCACAAAGTTTACTTTTCGATGTGCTTAACATAATTTGAGTACATTTTTGTTTTATCGTGTCGATTTTTTGATTGAGAACAAATTCAATCGAAATGGCCTACTTGATTGGCACATTAGAAACCAAACTGCATGTAAACGCGAAGACTTTATCAATGTTCAAAGATTTAATACGAATTATTACTGGGCGATGCCTAAATAAGATAATATGTTGATTGGTATTGTAAAGAATTGAGATCCCCCAGGTCAGTCAGAAAACTGCTCTTAAGGAGTATTGTAGTTGGGAAGAAGTTGAAGTACTAGTAAAAATATTAGCTAAAAATATAAAGAAAGTGCACACTAGGTATCATGCAATTCTAGGGATCGCAAACGGAGGAATAATCCCAGCGCGATTGATGGCACGAGAGCTCTGTATTGAAAACATACAACTCATACCGGTCAGAAATAATGCTCTTGACTTAAAGGAAATGCCTGTTTTGCTTAAAGAAAAAAAGTATCTTATAATTGATGAAATTTATGATACAGGTAGTACTTTTGTAAAAGTTTATGATACTGTAAAAATATTTCGATGTGACTTCTCATTTCTTTTTAGCCGACATAACTCAATAACAAAATGTTTGTTGCAAAGATTTTAAATCATCGCAAATGGGTTGTATTTCCTTGGGAATGGGGCGTTACTCTTATGGAATATCAATATTAGTATCAGAATTGCATCCTCAGCTAGTGATACTTGCCTGCTCGAGCAGTGTTTGTTTATACCAGAAATATAATAATTAAAACGCCTGGTCAAGTTACAGCAAGACAAAGACAAACACTCATTATTCTTATAGCTTGAGGGTATAGATCTATGTCACTACCATTTTCTTTCTAATTCAGAAATGAGAAATTGTATTGAAATAATGATTTTCAATTCCGTAAGTGGCAATTAAATAGTTGGATCTTTGATTTTCTAAAATCCAAATAATTGTGGGACATTGGGTTTTACCCTGTTATCTAATTAGGATTATTCGAAAATGTAATATTTAATAAAAATAGTTACAATATGACCCAAAAGTTCCAACTAGATTGTAGCATGATCTTAGTTAACTTTACCCATGTCTTGTCTTGTCTCGTCTTGTCTTAATAACTTTCAGGCGGCGGATTTGCCCTAGAAGGCAGGTTTTGCTTATGGACATACTTGTGTGAAATTTTTTTCTTAAATGCATCGCTGAGTTCGTCATATAACCTTGCCAGATCATACCCATTTGCGCTATAAGTAATATTCCCGTGCGTTGTAACAATATGTGCATCGACTTCATATCTCTTCCTGGTCCCCGTGACATCCTTAAGTTTTATTCTGCACCTAGCCTCTAATATATCTGGATAAATTTTCCTAAGTAGCATGACGAGATTTGCAAATTTAGATTTTGCTAGTTCGGCTTCCAAAGGATCGTCTGGCAAACCGATTATATAAACCGGGATATCTTCTTTGATTTTTTCACCTAGCAATGAAACAATGTCTCGGTATGTAATTATCCCCTGTACCTCATCCCAAAGTTTGACTATACAATAACTCGAATCTGAATTGAGCATCTTATCACAAATAGATTGAGCACTGTCTTGCACATCCGCGGTGACCACTTCCCTGTTTACTATTCCTGATATGGCTAAGTGAAGTCTGGCTTCAACGTTAACAACACCCAATGAATTCTTTCCTATCCGTTCTGAAGGTAACATAAGGTCCATTATATCGGCAGACGTAACAATACCCGTTAGGCGATCATTATCTACTACTGGTAAATGATCAATTCTTCTCTTTTTCATTATTGCTTTTGCAGATGCGGCCGTGTCCTCGCTACTAATCACTTTCGGATTACGGGTCATCACATCGGATGCTTTAATTCTAATCTTGCTCTCTTTAAAAAAATCCATTCATCAGTTTTACAATCCGCGTTGATGAAACTTGCCCCGCAATCTTGTTATTACTTTCTAGTACAGGAAGAGTTCTCATTCTATGGAGACTCATTATACTTGCAGCTTCTCCAATGCTACTTTCGGTACTCAAGGTTGGTATTATTTTTCCCAACAACGAAGGTCTTGTTGAACTGACGTCTGTGATACCTATAATATCTCGAACATTCAGTGCCGCGATCTTACTCTTTATTAATATGAATATTTCATAAGAATGGGTTTCTTTCAAAATACCAATAATTTTTGAAAGGGTCGTTTCCGAGTTGACGAAAAGCGGGGGATCAACCAGGTTTGAAACGAAGGTTTTTCTTAATCGATTTAAAGCGTCCTGCTTATCGGATGATAATGAGGTACCAAAACTGCGTGCATCGTTAGCGCCATTGGTATTTTTGTAGCGGTTTATAATTTTCTTTGTGCTAGCCAATGGATTAATACGCATTATATCATAAAAGCCTATGAATTAAATATTCTGGTATGAAATTTATTTAGATCATCTATGATCGAAGTGGTATCAATAAAGATTAGCTTTGCGGCCATTCTACTAGTTAGATGGGACTTTCCAAAGTGATAGAATGGTGTTAACAATAGTCAAATAATGTGGATTGTCTTTGACGGTCCCTTTAATTCCAATAATTCTGGATTCAAAATCTGAATCCGTTATAGGGGAGCCTGCGCGTAATTCTTGAGTGTAGTCTGCATAAGCCGATAACAAAGCACTAAATTCTTCCTCAGTTATGTCTACTCCGATTAACTGATCTAGTAGTAACGAAGTTATTATTTCCATTTGGTCAAGGTTTAACATGACATGATAAGGCTCATTAAGTTTTGTCCCAACCATTTATCTTCTTTACACCTGAAGCAATAAATGACTTTTGATTCCAATGTAACTCAGCATCTCAGTTTTTTGCGTTTGTTAGCCAGAGTTTCTATGTCTTTAGCATCCTATACTCTAATTAAGAGCCATTTACTCGTAATTAGAAAGATTATAAATATCCTATTTGGCACTTTATCTTTTACCATTAGAAGCTATAGGCCAATCTTAGCATGTGGAAAGTCGATTTGAATGATTCTATGTCCACCTTTGCTGATTCCGTTTTACGAAAATAGTGGCATAGGTTTACATGAGAGATTAGTAAAAGAAGTAAAAACTATCTCTATTTACTCTTAATGCAACATTTGGTACTGTTTCCCTCGCATTTGTTATTTACTGAGATACCAGTAAACTGTCACAATACAAAATCACAAGTAAACTTTCAACTAAGCATAACTGAGCCAAATTCTGTAAATTATTTCTTTGAGTCTTCCTTACTGTCGATTTCAATAAAGGTCTACCAGATCCAATAAATATACTTTGAAGGATGTATATGTATATGCCTCTACAGTATAAAACTACTCTTATTGAATTAATGAGAAAATGCATGGAAACTGATGATATCTCTAAACGAACAGAGTTAGTCCAGTATCTCAACCGTTTGCTTCCTCTGAAATATAAAATTCAATTGCCTTCACTTATTACAAATGATTACCTCGACATGAAAATATATCTACTTGAAGAAAATTTTGCATAAATAGTACTCAATCATTAACCCTTGTTATTATGTGAGAACATAATTACTCATTTAATGCTGGTTGAATTTAAAGTAGTTTTGGAAGTACAATGTGTAATGCAAGTTTTTCAAATACAATATCTAGAATAGCCGCGAACTTTGATTGTCCATTATTGCTGAAGTATGAAGAGATAAGGAGAAGGTAACATAATCGATATGGTCTATAATAATAGGGATTCTAGTGTGGTATCAGTCAGTTCAACTGCGGTAAACGAGAACTATTGAATTTTTGCCTGCTAATTTAATATAAATAAACTCATTTAGCTAGTTCTCGATCGCTATTCGTCTTGTCCTATCCTCATCAATGGCGACAAATTCTTCATTGATTTGGTTTTGAATTTGGAGTACTCGTAGACCCTTTTCTGTAGTCCGAAACTTCTGGGTACCTTCTTCATATTCAACCAATCCTTTTTCGGATAGCATCGATAAATATTCTCTTAACTGTGCAAAAGACAAGTACGATTTGTACATTATTTTGGTTTTGGTTGCACCTCCGTTGGCTGACTCAAGAATCAATCCAATTATATCCGATCTACTTCTGTATTTCATGAATTATTACATTCTTAGTTATTTTGTATTTATAAGTGATCATTCATTCTTATTTAATTTGTATCTATTATTAGGTAAAAATGTCACTACATTTTTTTCATAGCCACTTCCAGAACATGACGGTCCTTCCATGTTCAGGTAGAACACTACTATTATTACCTCACTCTGGACTAACGATTACTTTGCCAGTCATCCACGGATGTACATTGCAAACATACCCATAGGTGCCAGGTTTTTCGAATCCAACTGTAAATTTAGTTAAAGGTGGACCTCCTGGCGGAGCTTGCCCCACAGGCCAAAGCCAACCTGAATTAAGGTATTGTTCAGTTCCAGTCATAGTATAGTTTCCATTTGGCGCAAGATAAGTAACATTCTTACCTGTTGAATCAATCACGACGGGAATAAAAGCCCTGGAATTTACTGTGATAACAGTTTTTGTTTGCGGGCTTTGTCCGGGGACAGGCACAAACAGTGGCTCTGAATTAGAATTTGGAACTGAAGGTTGAAAATTGGTCGAATTTTGAACGTTGAATGGCGCAGCAAAATCTGGAAAATACCTTGCCTCCTTGATAAAAGTAATGGAATGAGGTTCAGCCATAGGTGTAGGGTTATCCCAGGTAATGCTTTCCCCGGCCTTAATGTTAATATCCTGAGGTACAAAAGCCGTCAGTGGGTGGGTACTATTACCTCCGCCTGCGTGTACAATTTTAGGGTTCAGTGATGGCTGCGAATAGACTAAATTAAAATGAGCAAATGCAGTTACACTTGATACTAAAACAACCACCACAAAAATCAATCCTTCTCTTTGAGTTAACATGCGCTAACCTAACAAAAATAGAGATATTTATAGACTTCCAAAGTACTTCAAAACCGAGACATAGCACTCAAATTCTCAACGCAGATATCTTGTTTCTAGCTCACAGCGCCTCCTTCGTAATGGCTCAAATGATAACTGGTTGCATTCGAAGACAAATACCAGCAACTGGGTTGGAAGCTAACTTATGGTTGATTTCAAATCATGAGAAATAAAATGGATTTGTTTTTCTTTGCGAACCAAAGGCGCAGCATAAATCAAAAATGAAAAGCCGTGCCTTAAAGGTTCTAACAAAAATTTACCTGGTGCACGTATGATTTCCAGCTAGAGATGCTGAATTACGTCCTCACAGTTGTTCGCATTCGTATCTCCCTTTTGTGGGTCAAAACCTATGACTATATCAAATCCGCTTCCGCAGTCAAAGTAATCGGCACCTGGACCGCCCTGCAATACATCATCTCCATCTCCACCGTACAACTCATCGTTACCATCGCCGGCGACAAGAAAGTCATCTTCAAATCCACCAAATACAATATCATCGCCAGAACCCCCGTATAACTGGTCAAGGCCTGGTCCTCCTTGCATATTATCATTTCCGGAGTTTCCATATAATTTATCATCATCCGAGCCCGCCTGTAATACATCGTCTCCTGGACCTCCTCTTAACAGGTCATTACCAGCAAGACCTATAATTATATCTGAGGCTCGGCTTCCGTCGATGTGATCATTTAATTCAGTGCCTATACAAAGGTTTATTCCCTCAGATCTCTGCCATACAGTTGGACATCTATTTCCTATTGCAAAAACAGTTGTTATTGGTATCGTACCTACAATTAAAATACTTAATGTGACTGCGACCATCAGTAATGCTATGCGACTTTGCATATGAGAAGGAAGGATGGACATGTTAATAAGGGCTATGTGTCTTGAATCGGATTGATCTTCCACGTCTATGAACTATAATATTGTCAGTATATATACTTCTCTAAGATAAGTTTGGACAAGTAAGAGTAACATTTGGATAATAACCTGGCCTTCGGCTCGTTATCCTCTGTTGTAACATCCCTCACGGGATGCTTAATAGCATTGAATCATTGAAAATATCCCTGAGCCCGCTTATTTATACGCAGATTGGTTTAGCCCTTTTTTAGACATTCAGCTAGGTCCGCAAGATCCATCGTTAAGGAGTTTGTGGTCCGTAACGATTACGTGGCAGGAGTAATAGCTAACTAACTAACCTTGAGGTCTGGGTTAATTTGTTTGGTATTTTTCGAGAATGCAGTCTGAAGACTGCGCAAATTCGGCACTGCCTTATGTGGTAGTATAGTAGTCAATGGATTTTCAAATGAACTGAGATTAGATAACAACAGGCTGGTTCTGACAGAAGTGCAAACGAATGACTTACATCTATGATCATATAATTATGCATATTGTCAACGGAAGGTAAAAGTCGAAATCAAGATTATTCGATGCCGAAGTATTCAGAAGAAAACTTTACGGCTTATAGCATCAAGATCATAGAATATTTGTGTAAAAGACACAAACAGGCTACGGAAGCAGGTCAACCAACTGACTTTAATATCGATGAAATATGGGTACAAGATTTAAAGCCTATTGTAGGCGGAGGTGACAATACTGATTTTCGTGAATTGCTTAATTTGATACAGGACAAGACAGGATACTTGGAAATTCGAGGTAATATCGTTCGTTTATCGGATGGAAAAAATGTAATTTGTGCCGAAGTAGGAATCGATTTAAATCAACCTGGCACTTGAAAATTGGTTCCATCAACATGCTACGTAGAAGATTGTTTGAACGTTAACGCTAACAAGATCGCGTGCAATTGATTTAGCTTGATCTTTTGTTTATAGGGTTTTGTTTTAGGACGACAGTTGCCACCACTATTTTTAGTGAATTGGTACAGGAATAAACCGATCGGCTCACTGCTGGCAGATTAGATTACGGACAAGTAATAGAAGAAACAAAAATGCAGGTTCTCCCCCACGTGTGACTATGTTGTAATTTGTTTCGGGTATCGTTATATAAGAAAATTAGTAATTCTTCTAATGTTATTTATTGTGATTTTTCTCGATACTTTTTTATGTATAAAAGTGACTCCTCAGCTGTATGAGGTTCTCTCGGAAAAAAGGAATTAGCCTCACTACTCTTATACTTATTTCGTTGATTGCGATTAATTCCATGACATTAATAACAATAGTGACAGCAGAACAGGGCTCAATCGGAACTCAAAACACAGTCAAGACTCCTACCGGAGACATGACCATTTGTCATGGCAACCTTCTTTCCCCTCCGACTATTTGCGTTGGTTCTCATCATAATGATACAATAATAGGACCTATTGGTAGTGGAACGATATATGGTAATGATGGTGACGACAAAATCCAGGGGCTTCTTGGCTCAGGTGTATTTTACGGAATGAGAGGCAATGATGCGATCCGTGGTGGAAATACGTCTGATATTATATTTGGAAACGGAGGTAACGACGTCTTAGCCGGAGGCCCAGGCCCTAATTTCTTTACAGGAGGTGGTGGGAGCATATTATCTGGAGGTATTGGCAATGATGTTTTAGTTGGCGGTGGGGGACATGATATACTTATGGGAGGACAGGGGCATGATACCTTTAACTGCACCGGTGAAAGTGACCTAATTTTAGACTTTAATAGTAAAGAGGATGTCGCAACAGGTAATTGTATTAATACTTAAGGCGGGCCTTTTTATTTCGTAACGTGCAGTAGCCAAATCTAATGTTTGTTGTTCCTTATTTTTTTACAGGGTTTCAAGCTTTTATTAGATGTTGAAGTCTGCAAATCTCACTTTTGATTTATCGCTCCCGTTATAGCACTCTTGTACTTACAATTCTTATTATCATATTCGTATAATCCAATGTTGCTGATTTCTTCATTTACTTTGCTAATTAGCCTCATATGCCCTGGGAGTATTGAGGGCACAATTGGTTATTCCTTGTCACGATAATTCGTATTGGTGATATATAGAGAATTAAAACTTGAAAGAGAAGCTTCGTATGATTTAGATTCTAAGCTGACCTACGGCTATTCTCGAAAAACGGGAACTACTAAATCACACAGATGCTTATTTATCTGGTATTTTCTCCGGTATTAAATCTGTCCCAATAGGATTGGGAATTATTCAAATCCCTAAATATAACCAATTTCGGTTATCCTCCCAGACCTCGATGCTAGTGTTAGGAGGACGTTTGCAACTTAGCAAGATTTAAGGGAGATTCATTTATAGAGCATCGGCTATAAGTTGATCCCTCGTCAATTTTCCAGCTAGGACAGATCCACTTTTCGACCTGTAACCCGGTATCCCTACGCCCACCGCAATCATCGTGCTTTTATCTTTGGCATGAGGTGAAAAAAATTCCGTAACAGCGTCGTCAAAGAATGTAGAACCTGACGCACCTAATGCTTGAGCATATGAAGCTAGGTAAATTTTGCCCGCAACTACGCCAGCTTCAAATTGGACCGCTCTGTAACCACGATTCCCAAGGGATTCTAGGACTCGTTGTAATGGCGCCATTAGAAAAAAGACAACGCTAGCATCGCTGAATAGAGACTGCCACAAGCAAAGATAGCCAGATACTTCCCGAGATACATCTCTTTTTAGTTTGTCTAGAGATTTTGTAGAACAATTATAATAATAGCTTCCACTGGTCAACCCTTCGACATCATTAGCTATAAAATATATCTCTATCATACCACTCTTACCACCATGGATAACATCTAGTGGTATACTGTGTGTAGAGCTATGGAGTATATTACTTAATTGAGAAAAAGAGATTGGCTTTCTTGAGAATTGACGCGACGATCCTCGTAAAAGTATGACATCGCTTAATGTGGGGTCGTTGGTATAATTTGCTACTGGTAACGGTATACTATCCAGTATCATTGCAGCATCTGATGTATGTACCTGTTCATTTACTTCTTCAGATATCCAATTCTTGACTTCATCTTTGCTAGTCAGATATGAGGCTTCGTGCATTTTCCATATTTGAGGATACTCGACTTCACCTTTAATGTGTGAATTCGTTGTTTCATGATAGAGAATAGGAATTTCTTCCTGCTTAACTGACGAATTTTTAGACACCCCCGCGGCTAATGAAACTAAAGCGATGGACGCTTCTCGTCGATCTTCTACGCAAATGAGTCTATTAACTATGTTGTCTACAAACCCGAGATTGAAATGGATCCGAAGTCCAATGCAGGATGTGGTAGCTAGAAGATTGGATGCTATAACGCCAGAATCCCAAAACCAATGTCGATATGATCTAACTTGATATTTCCATGCATTTCTCCAAGCAATTGATGAAAAAATGATTGTACATGGGGAATTCAAAATATTTTCATCACCTCCCGCAGCTTCGGATAGTTGGCTCCTATAATCGCCTTCGCGAAGTTTTGTGAGGCTGAAATCTCCGGGGTTAAAGTGATAAACGCCGGGTACTAAATTATCGATTTGTTCGCAAACCAGATATAGTTCTATAGGATAAAGAGCCCCCGTAGCGGAGGCAGCTCGCATATAGAGTGTGCTTGAGTCGTACTTTATACCCCGAGTAATACCTGCCGAGAAGAACAAAATCTCAGCCAATCCCTTTAAGTGTAATGGGTCACGGACGCGACTTCGGGTTTGAGTACTGCTTATCGAATTTAGTGCTCCACATTCAGGTTTAGGAAAAACTTGAGATA
>DASWDL010000313.1:0-5211 GCA_036395315.1 Nitrososphaeraceae archaeon | reverse complement strand
GGCGTCCTATGCCGCTAACGGTCGGTGAAGATTAACCTGTTAACTAGTATATTGTCTGTCTAAACTAGGATGATGGACTTACTTACCCTTGCCTCTTACTTTGATGCTTTCATTGCTAGAGTGAAGCGCTTATTCCATATCGATAACAAATCAAGTGATCATCAAAGTACAAATACGATGCGGCCTTACATTATGTCATAATTGGTCAGAGCAAAAACCAAAAGAAAAGTAGACCTTGTAAGTTCTCATTCAGGCAATGAAGATAATGATGGACCTTCTTTGATATGTGATAATGAACCAACAGGATTAGCGCAGCCAATGTTATCAACGAGTTCCTCAGAAGGCACATACGACAATCTACCACCGCACACACTACCGTTAAGACTCAGACCAGGCGAGAAACTAATTGAATATGAAGAATATATACCACCAACAGACAGGGATTATGAAGTTTGACAATGAACAGTACAGATACAGATACGCATACGAATCCTATAGCCTTCAGTCTATCTCAGTGCTACTATTGCAAGAGGCTAATGCCAAGAGTTGGAAAGTTTGACGGCTATAATAACACGCTAATGTATCGGCAGTTTATTCCATACACCTCTAACGAACGGCGACAAGTATGGATTTGCAATATCTGCATGGATAAGATGATTTAATCTAGCAATATTTTTTAGTTTCATACTCTCAATCGTTCTTATTAGTAAAATGACTATCACGAGAGAGAAAGAGGAAGAGGAAGACAAATTTGATTTTATGGACGAGAAATGGAAGAAAGAACAAAAGTGTTATGACGACGTTAAAGTTACAGGTAAGGATTGGCATGGTAAGAAGGTAACGATATCGTGGCCTAGAGACACGCCACAGGAACAATTACAGTACGAAGCATGGCTTAATTCTGTCAAAGATCCTGATACAGGTGAGTTTTATCATCAGAGAGACAAGGATGGAAATATCATAAAAGGAACAGGCCCCCAACACATTGTAAAAACTATAGTCAGAGTTAGAACAAGTGATGACAAAGAGCATCTATATTCTAATGGTTATCTCGTAAGTTATAGTGTAACGGGCGACCCTGTCAGGGTGACATGTTCAAATCCTGAAACTTGGAATAGGACAGAATTTGAATACAAGCGTGAATATGACCCAAAAAGCGGTGCGGTAAAATCTAAACCAGTGGGACCGAACCATGTTTATACTGTGTATGAAATGCCCTTTAACCAAGAGAACGTTAAGAAACTATATGATAAAGGAATAACAGCGGAGACACTCAAACTATTACGTCAAACGAGAATGGGTGAGAATGTTGTATTCTGCTTGAAAGATTTAAGGAATAATACAACAAGAGAGGTAAAAGACCCAACCGGAATTGTAACTAAAACGCTAGAACTATTCAGTACGAAATCTTATGAATACCTGTATAATGGTGATTATATCAGTCCACAACAAAAGGCTGAACTAAGACAACGCGCGGTTGATTTAGGTATATTACCACCTGTTCAAGTATCGGGAACAGGGCAAGAGGAAAAACTAGCCAAGCCTAGAACTGGAACTTACACCTAATTTGACTTAGACGCCGCCAGACGTAGATAGCCCGTGAATAAAGGGTAACTTCCTTTTTACTTTCTTCTTTAACCTAGACAATGGTTAATTCTAGTAATTCCCTAACGTATTGAGTTATTTGACATGAGCCGCCCATTACTTTTTGGTTAGGTCCAAGTCTTAACTTGGGTCTGGGTGGAGGAGGACTAACATAACCGCCGCCTAAACACCTACTCAATAACTCTGTAACTGCTGCTGTATCTTCTGCTTGTTTAGTAACTTCAGGTTTTAGTTTTAATCTTAACTTTGCATCCATACTTTAACTACCGCGTGCTATCATATTAAATTTTTATTAAAATCTTAATAACTGCGTTATCATAATAAATGTAAGTCACATGTGCATCCACATCTTAACTATCATGTGCTATCATATTAAATTTTTAATAACCACGTTACCATAATATCAATTGTCTAAAACCAATGTGATGGGTGGGCCAGGGTCAGCCATCCGATAGCCAAGTCTTAACGTAACTGTCCTGGTCCATCGATTAAAATGATCACTACCGATAAATCACGGGTTTACTGTTGTTAAAATAATTCACCTTGTACGTTCAGGACTCATGATACGTATTCCAGCTGCTACTGAGTATGTCAAGTTGATATGCAAAAAATCTAAGCAGAACGTCTATCCCTTAATTCCGTAGTTTCACCCATCTGTTTGTTTCAAGCTTCTCAAGAATCTTGAGGATGAAGAATGCAAGAATACTGAGACGGGCTATAATCTTCTTCCATGGTTCCTTCACGCCCTTTACCTGACCCTGAACGAATTATGTATTAAAATCAATCCTGTCGGGGTCTGGGTCTGATTTTGCAACCGGCGGGAGGTCTATTACTTGATCATGGTCGAATCTACCGAAGTAAGGAACTGTGACATAGATATTAGTTTAGTAGACATTAGTTTGAATTAATAATTAATTAGTTATTTAGTTCAAAAAACCTTATGTTCGATTTTTGTACTTTATTTAGAAATTTGATCACGACATAAAGATGAAAAAATGGACTATAAAATAAGAGTCCTATAAGGACGGCAATTAAAAGAGGGAATCTTAGGAGTTTAGTATGATTTCTATGAGGGAAGATAATTATTAATGATTAGGGGGTCCGAGATATCAAAGATGTTAGTCAATATCTTTATTTTTGAAAATCTAGTATAGATTCATCAGTTGTAGTAGGAAAGGAGATGTCTTATTAACCAGGATGAATCTGTTTCGTGAAGCTAATGTGTCTGCATGGCCTTAAAAATATAAATAATACTATTGCCTTATTTCTTAGCCTTATCTTTATGACCGAACTCGGTAAATCCACACTTACCGCAGGAACTTCTATCCTTATGCTGACCCATGTAAACGCCCTTTCCACATCTCGGGCAATCTCTTTTCTTTCGAACGAGCTTACCTTCGGTTATTTCAAAAAACTTGTAGATCTGAACTTGTCCACGCTTCCTTTTGACTGACATTTCTAACATAGCTCCGTAATATCTGAATAATATCTCCTCATTTTTTTAATTGTTACACTCATTTACCGGGCTTTGACTTTTCCAACAAGGCTTGCTTTGCTTTGATTTTTGCAGCCTTTTCTTCATCAATTATTTTTTTCCTGTCTGCTTTAGGTAGAATTCGCAAGTTTCTAAATCTAGGAACTATATAATTCATCGCTTCTTCGCTTTGATATATGTGGAATTTTGCAATCATGTCATTATTGCCTTGACTACAATTCATATTAATTGGAATTATCTTGCTCGCATCGGTACCATTTCTCTTCGCAATTAATTGGATAGCTTCAACCTTATTCAATATTCCCGCTGCGCCCTTCAAAATTATTCTAATTTCCTTTCGTTGCATCAAATGATTATCGTATTCCTTCAAGACAACTACTTCGGTCTCCAAGGCTTCGTAATTCATTACCATACTCATATAAGGATTTCTTCAGTGGGCCAATCGAATATTGAATTGAACTGTACACACACGCAAAAAACTTGCTTAAAGTATCTAATTAAAAAGCCGTATGTTATTGCATGAGGGCAATAGAGTAATAAGCACGAATACCTAAGGTAAATTATTTACTTCAAAACAAAATAACTAATAGGGCGGGCCCGACGGGCTTCGATCCCGTGACTACTAGCTTCGGAGGCTTATGCTAAATGTTCTAATAGCACCCTTTCCTGACTAGGCGACGGGCCCTAAAGCGTTAAGAATTGTAAATTATTTGTACCTATCTTTTGTTAATTGGATTTCGAGGATAGATTGGGAGAAGGATGGCTTAGATAACCTTATCAACGTACCTTCACATATTTTTAGGGTCGTACTTGTCCTACTACTGCCACCAAACTGGGACCATATTTCCGTAAGTTCTCTAAATCCATGCGTGATACAACCTACTTATTTTACCGCCAATGCGAATGTATTTTTAGACTAAAACATTAAAGGATCCCCCGATGATAATATCTCCCTTGGCTTAACTTGGTTTGCACACGTGAAGATGATTTGAAAAAGATAGAAGGATTCGCAGTAGATATCGATGGGACAATAACCGAAAATGGAAATGGACTAATTCATTTGCCTGCTGCGTCGAAACTTAGATTTCTTTCAAAATCAGGGTACAAAGTAATTTTTGTAACTGGACGATCTTCAGTCGAGGCGTATATTTTGTCGGTATTTTGTGGAACAACTAGAATCGCTGTTGGAGAAAATGGAGGAGCCATTGCGACTGGGCCCGATGAATTTACCATTTTGGCCGATAAAGAATTATGTATGGAAGGATACACTTATCTAAAGGAAAGGATACAAAGCGTCCAGATAAAGCCTGTCTTCCATCGGCTTTCAGAAGTTGTACTTGCAAGAACTTTTGATTTAGATCTAGGAAAATTACTCTTGAATGAGAGTGGTCTTAGCCTCCATCTAACTGATAGCAATTATGCTTATCACATTAATCAGTTAGGGACAGATAAGGCGAGCGGACTAAAAAGAGCATTGAAAATGCTAGATCTAGATCTCAAAGAAATTGCAGCTATCGGCGACAGCGAAACAGACATGTCTCTATTCAATTTGTGTGGGCTTGGGATCGCATTAGGTCATTCGCCGTTATCTGTGAAAAAGAGTGCGACTCATGTTGTTGAAGGAAGATCAGGCAAAGGATTATCTGACGCTATTGACTACATATCACTAAATTATCTCAGAAAAGGAATATGACATTTAAATTATTCACAGACGAAGTTGATTTCGTAATAAAGAAATCTCTCGAACGGATAAGTCAAGGTAACCAAAAATATGATTTACTTGAACCTCCGAGGGTAGAATTTGGCGACATTACTTGTAATGTGGCTTTCATTTTAAGCAAAAAGCTCTTGAGATCGCCATACGAAATAGGATCCCAAATTGTCAAGGAATGGGCTGATTATTGTGGTGAGATGAAACTAGAAACAATTTATGTCAAATCGATAACAGTCCATTCCGCTGGGTACATAAATTTTACAGCAAATTTTGACTCACTTGGAGCTATTACTTTGAGTACCGTTTTAGGAAGTAAAATGTTTGGATTTGAAGACATTGGAAAGGGTAAGAAAGTGATTTTAGAGCATACAAGTGTCAACCCAAACAAGGCATTGCA
>DASWDL010000312.1:0-11734 GCA_036395315.1 Nitrososphaeraceae archaeon | reverse complement strand
AGTAAAGTCGTAGTGGCATTTCATTTCCAAGTATCCCTTCTCCAACCGGCTGGCCACCTTGAGTTATTCTCAATATTCCACTTCGTCCATCTGGATCCATACCATCGACATAATTCTGGGTCTTAGTTTCTGTGTCTGATTCCTTAAAAGAACCATCCACATCTCCTATCGGGATATAGAGATTACCATCTGGACCAATCGTGATTGCACCCCCATTGTGACGAGGTCCTGGATAAGCAGGCAAATCCAAGAGTAATTTTGGGTCTACTAATTTATTGTTTATAAGCTCGTAACGATAGAGTTTATTTCCTGATGGTTCTTTGCCTTGCCTATCTCCTCCGTCTGCACCATTTATTTCCGTATAATATAGAAATACGTATTGATGGGCCCCTTCCTTTGAGACAGCGATACCGCACATACATCGCTCGACGGAATTTGCAACACTCACATCTAAAAGCGGTTGACCTGTCATTTTACCATTAACTATTCTCTGTAAGGTGCCCTTGTCTTTTTCAAGCACTAGTATGTCGTTTGCGCCTAAAAATGCCATTGTAGTTGGTAGGTTAATTCCATCTGCTACGACTTCTACAGTCATGTGGCCGTTAAGGATACGAGGTTTCCCATTCTCTACGAACTCATGTTGCCTAAATTCCTCTTCTCCATAGGCCATTGGAATCCGTGATGAGAACGAGAGAGCAGGAAGTAAGATCATGTTAATTAGTAACGAAAATATCAATGTAATCAGAAATTTCATACAAGATTAGTAAATCTGGGTCTTCATTTATGTAACTGTGATAAAGATCTATTACTGATTTGTCTAGAGTTATGGATATCTCTGCTTTATAACCTAACCTGCGTGCGTACAATAAATGCTATTAGTGTTACGCGCCTCATTGAGGAAATATCGTTGTCATTAGTTAGTTCTCCTAGATGGTTCAGAGCAGTACAAATTGGATTAGGGGCTCTAACCATCATACTTTCAATATTTGCACTTGCATTTCCTGGATTTACTTTTCTTTCAATCGTAGTCTTACTTTCTGTAATTCTGCTTTTCGTCGGGATTGAAAAGATTATCAGTGGCATATTCCTTGAGAATAAATCTCGTTGGGCAACCATTGGACTGGGCGTACTTGTCCTGATTTTCGCTGGTTTGGCTATGGCATTTCCTCTGGCAGCAGCTTTTGTCCTAGTGATATTCATGGGTATATCTCTCCTCTTCAATGGAATTGCAAGAATAGTAGAAGGGATGACAGGCAAGCATTCTGGCGTGTCTAGGGTGTTTCTTGTAGGAGTAGGAATATTAGCTTTAGTAATTTCGCTTCTCGTGTTATCATTCCCACTATTTGGCATTGTGCTAGCTGGGACGATAATTGCAATAGGATTACTAATAACTGGAATTCAGATGGTCTTTGCTGGTCTTTCGCGTGCAAAAGTACAAAACCGCACGGAAATGCCTTGATAAATTAAAAAAGATATTATGAAAGACTAATCAACAAGTGGGAATCTCCTAAAATGTTGCGATGAGATAATTTAGCAGTAATTTCTTCGATCTCGGAGTGAATTTGAGCTTAATTGTCTACCCTTCCTTTAATTCATTCACCTTCTTTTCTATAAAATCAAATCCCTGTTGCCAGAATGAATCTCGTGTAATATCCATTCCTATGCTCTTGAGCAACTCTTCTGGTTTCTGAGACCCTCCAGCATGAAGTATCTCGATATACTTTGGAACGAAGGATTCCCCTTCTCTTTTGAATTGCTGATAAAGAGATAGCACTAGTAAATTTCCGAAGGAGTATGCATAGCAGTAAAATGGTGTATGATAAAAATGTGGAATGTAAAGCCATTCCCATTTAAAGTCTGGAGTTACTACGACCGAATCTCCAAACTGATCTGTAATATTATCCAAATATCTTTCAGCGACTCTGTCTATTGTCGCGTTCTGTCTGATTATAGCATCATGAGCATCGATCTCAAATAATGTAAAATAACTTTGTCTCATGATTGTAGCATACATATCGTCTATTTGTTCTGCCAGAAGGATACGCCTTTCCTTGCTCGATAGCTTCTCCAGCAGATTATCTGTCAAAAGCATCTCTGCGAAGACTGAAGCAGTTTCTGCTAGAGGAAGTGGTGCGTGAGAAACAAGAATTGGCTTGTCAGCCGCAGCCATGCTATGTATCGCATGTCCGAATTCATGGGCCATGGTTGAGACATCTCTCGTCTTTCCATCAAAATTTAGGAGTACGTAGGGCGTTCTCTTAGGAGAGACAGTATAACAAAATGCCCCGCTTAGTTTGCCCTTTCTAATTTCTGAATCAACATGACGTTCAGTAAAAAGTCTACGTGCAAATTCAGAAAATCTAGAATCAAACTTGCTGAATGTTTCTAGAACTATTTCAGCCGCTTTATTATATCTGTACTTTCTGATGGATGACAACTCCTTGGAAATTGGTGCATAAAGATCGTACCTCCTTAGTTTTTTTATGGCTAGAATTTTTGCCTTTTCGATAAAAAATTCTTGAAATATGCCAGAATTTTGCTTGCATACCTTCAGGAGTGTATCAACAGTCGCGTCATCTAAATTATTATACAAATTTCTGACCGATATCGGAGATTTGAAACCTCTGATTGACAAATTCTCATCGTGCCATTCTAAAACAATATTATTGTAGATCTCTCCTAGTATACCACCGTTCTTTTCGTAAACCTTCCATAGGGTCTTGTACGCATTCTCTCTCTCCTTCGGGATAGGACTCCTTACCATAGAGAGTAGCCTTTCTTTATTTAGGAACGTCTTTTTGATGGTTTTTTTCCCTTTTTTTATCTGAAGTGTAAACTCAAAACCTGTTGTCATCCTGTCATAGATCTTTACAAGCGCGGTTGGTCCACTTACCTCAAGGGTTGTGATTATTTTCTCCTCTGGTTCAGTCAGTGAGTATTTGGCTGCCAGTCTTTTATGTCTGAGGTATTCTCTGTAATCAACTGGAACTGCATCGATCAGTCTATTGGCATTTGCTTCGTCTAAATCCTTCTTGAACCATAGGTCGAAAAAAATCATTCTATTTTCCATCTCCGAGATGAATTTTTCTATTTTGGTGACAAAGGCAGCGCCAGCATTGGACAACGTATTGGAATAATATTGCAAGTGAGCAAACCCACCAAGAATGCTAAGGGCTTCGGATATTTCCTCGATCATGCGAATCATTCGGACAAAGTCTTCGGTTGAAATATCATTATTGAGAAGGCTCCTCATCCGTTCGAACCGAATAACTTTGGACTTTATTTTAGAAATAAGGTCTTCTACATTTTCAGAAGAAGAATCTGGAAGCAGGTCTGTTAAATTCCATTTTCCTAATTTGAGCGAATTATAAGTCAACATATGATTTTCACTGGATTAGGATTGTTTTGCCACTTAAGTATTTTACATTCAGGCCGTTAACGACAAGTTGAATTCTGGCTGTAAAAATTACACCTGTGATAAATTGGCCAAACAAGAGTATTGATTTTAAGATATCCTGACCAACATTATCATATGTCTAATTGATGAGGTTCCCAGTCTAAGGCATCTTCAGTTATGGTTATATACGACCTCCACATAGTACCTAATCCCTAATTAGGGTTTCAGCATGGAACGCTATGGAATAGGCGAACAATATCCCTGCTCCAAATAGGACTTTTCCTGTGGACAGGTGTGCAGATGCCTTCCTATTCTATGTTGATTTCTTAATACAATTGCTTTAAGCTTCAAATCATTTTATCGATTTTCCTTGAACGACAGGAAAGAGTGATAGTATAGTATTTTTAATACAAAAAGTAAGAGTCACAAGTGGACAAGATTCATAGCTTTACAGGTAAGAAAATAGAACCTCCAATCATTTCGCGTAACATGTCTGTCTCTGATATAATTAACTTCTTCAGTCATACTGGCTACAACGCTCGTAGGCTAGCCGAGGCAGCTGAGATTATGAAACTAATGATAAGTGGTGATGCAACGATTTGTTTAACACTGGCTGGTGCAATGACCCCCATAGGCTTGGGAAGGTCAATTTCTACTATGATAGATTTTGGTTTTATAGATTGGATCGTTACTACAGGCGCTAATGTTTACCACGATCTTCATTTTGCCTACGATCTTCCTGTCCGGCAAGGACATTTCCAAGTCGATGACGATATACTATACTCTAGAAAAATAGTAAGAATTTATGATACTTACATTAAGGAATTTGGTACACTGCAGGCCCAAGATATCATAGTGCAGAAAACCCTTAAAAGTCGACAAGCTGATTTACCAGCGACTACTTCTACAGCTGATATTTCCCACCTTCTAGGAAAGGCCGCGGCAGAAGAATCTTCGCATCCTGAACGGTCATTTATTGTTGCTGCCTACAAAAATAATATGCCCGTCTTCATGCCAGCTATTAGTGATTCTTCGATTGGTCTGAATATGTTACCTTTACTCCTGGACGAGAAAATGGATAAGCTGCCCAATGTGATACTTGACGTAGCCGAATCTGCCGCAATTCTTTGGCGAAGTAAAATATCTGGGGGGCTTGAACTAGGCGGAGGCGTTCCGAAGAACTTCTTTCAACAGACAGGTCCTGCACTCTATCAAATTCTGAAGATGAAGGAAGGTGGTCATGATTACATTATACAAATTACCGACGCAAGAGCCGATACCGGTGGTTTATCAGGGGCAACCTTACAGGAAGGTAAGAGTTGGGGAAAAATTAAAACCTCACATAGCGGCAACGTAATTGTTTATGGCGATTCGTCCGTATATTTCCCAATTCTTTGCTCCTACGCCATGTCAGAATGTAGAAAGCGACGGCAAAAACAAATTTACAAATCCAAGAATCGCTGGCTTAAAGAAATGAGAAGCGCATACACTAAGAGCGGATAGGAAATATTATTTATGGTCCCAACTCGGTGAAACTGATGGAACTCGTAAAAAGGTCTGAGAAATAGAAACCAAAAATTAGGTACGGCTATTTTTTACCTGATCTATATATTTCCTTAAATGTGTCACTTCCATAATCATTGGTGAGCTTTCTTTCTTCATAATTTCCACATTCGATGCATTTTACAGCATTATTGACTCTTACCGTATTACCGCCACAAATGTAACATAATGTGTATAGTACTCCATATTCTTTCTCGTCTATTGTAAGATGAATAGTCGAATTTAGCAAACTTGTAACTCTGCCACGGATTATGTCCCCTACTCTAAAAGTAACTTTAGCTCTCCTATCGCCACCTCTCTCACGATTCCATCCTCTGGAATTGATTCTAGTTGATGCGATTGCCGAAAAGCCGCCAGAAAATGGCTTAGCGTTAAGGTACAACAGCTTTACTGATATCATAGGTCCAAAAAGCATTTCAATATAACCGACTACCTCATCACCTATCTTTGGTAAAATGAGAGCTCTTTTTTGATCAATTCTTACAATTCGTCGCTTAAGATCATATTGCTTATCTCCGATGGCACTTGCTCTAATGGACCCCTTAGATACGAACGTGTTCTTGCCCCCTTCGAATTCTTCAATTTCAGCAACCTGCTCGCCAGGAAATGCGGCGCTATTTTGAGATTGTCCCTTCATTCCATATACCATCTAAAGATAAAGTTATAATTGTTACATAGGCTACCCCTTCCATAAACCTTCTGAGTTAGAGGAATTAAATAGGTCATTTAACTGGTCAAAGACCAAATTTAGGTATGTAATAGATCCACCTATCCCTTACTAAAGCCGAACGCAAATCCCGCCGCCAGTCCTCCAGTTATTGGAATTCCCGAATTTGACATGGCCGTAAGTACATGCTCCCCTAAGCCTGGTAGTAGAGAGGGGAAATGTCCCGTGGCATTCCCTAATCCAGCAAATGTGCCTCGTGCTGCTCCATCTAATTTATCCCAGTTTACAGCGACGATGCCTTGAACTTGCATGTATGATAAAGCTGCGATTGAAAGGCCTGCTAAGACTAGTACAATCTTGATCACCTTTTTTACAGCGTATCCCAAGAGAAAACCAATCCCTCCTCCAATCCCTACTGAAGTAGCTAGACTGCCCAAATCAAAAGTCATGTCAATGAGACTATCTCTGATTAACTGATTTATATGAACTCCATATATTTTTCAGAACATCTTTGAACTAGACAAGTTTCTAACTATTCTCACTTAAGTTTCTACACGTCAATTGGTGAGTGTAATCAATACAAAGTTTCTGGAAATATTAATTACCAGAGGATTTGAAGACATTCCTGCAGCTGTTAAGCAAAAGTCTTTTGCTGTCACGTCAGGCTCTGAGTTGTTAATTCGACCAGTAGCGTTATGAACAACGAGGGTTTAGTAATCCTCAAGCCGTAATTATGGAAAGAAACTATTGTTGCATTAATCATCAGGGACCGACAACTTTGATCTTAGATAAGATCTCTCTAAAGGCATCATAGTTTTTCTCCATTATGGGCGTTAGAAAATAGGTAGCCCCATATGTATCGATATTATCGGTTATTATCAACCCATTTTTTGACAAGACCTCAAGATGATGTGCTACCGTCTTGTAATCTAGTTTAAGCTCGGATGCGATCTGGTTTGTATTTGAAGGTCTAGAATTGAGCAAATCTAGAATTTTTGCTCTACTAACGCCACCTTTGGTACTCCCTATCAGGTACCACAAAAGCCTCTTAAAGCGAGGATCAAAATACACTTTTCCCTCCATCCCTCCAAAATTTGACAAATTTTATTGAAATTTCACTAATGAAGGAGGATGTGTCGGTAGAAGCACAATAAATTACGCTTGTGCATCAATATAAAGTTGCTCAAAATAGTCTAAGGAGCTACTAAGCGCCATATTTTGATACGTCTTTGATTGCGTAGGCGACTGTTTTTAGAATTTGGGGTTAAAATAAACAAATAATCTATTAGTAACCACTTCGCATTTTTATTTGTGCAATTCATCGACTGGTTTCCCTATTATCAAGAAATACGGGAGGAATTTGGATACAGTACAGAAAAAGACCAAAATGCTGCTTACTTGCTAAGTAAACTGATAAAGAAAAAATCATTGAATCTAAAAAAGCTGGAAAAAAAGATCAAAGGTAAAGATGTGTTTGTAATTGGAGCTGGTCCAAGTCTAGAAGACGATATTAATTTCATTAAGAAGAATAAAAGGCACGTGAGGGTTGTGTCTGATGGTGCTGTTGAAGCTTTAATCACAAATAAGATAAAACCCGATGTTGTTGTCTCTGATCTGGACGGGAATCCCACATTTTTGAAGAAGGCAGAAAAATTAGGAGCAATCATGGTAATTCACGCTCACGGCGACAATGAGAAGGCCATAGAAAAACTTGTTCCGAAGTTCAAGAGCGTCATTGGCACAACTCAAGTAATGCCGGTCGAAAACGTATATAATTTTGGTGGCTTTACCGACGGAGATAGATGCGTTTTCATGGCTGAAGAAATGGGGGCAAAAAGCATTGTTTTAGTTGGAATGGATCTAACCGACCAAAATACAAGATATCCGAAGGGCAGCAAGGTTGATAAAAATTTGAAAATAAAAAAGCTAAGGAGAGCCAAAATTTTGCTTGAATTACTCGCTAAAAGATCAAATTCTTTACTCTTCAATAGGTCGAAAATAGGTATTAGGGGCTACACAAAAGTGGATACTAAAAATTCTAAAGAATCGAAAACATAGCGAAAGGAAGGAGCATTCTTCTTGTAAGCTTATGCAAAGCAAGTACGAGCTCAGAGAGTTTGACTCAATTCCTGATAGTTAAATTTCTGTCTAACGTGAATGACAATAGTCGGTCATATATGACACAAAACTTGTCAATTATTTAATAATCTAAGTATGCTATTGAAAAACCATTATAATACCTTCAAATTAAAAAATGCTTTGTAAATGTCTGGTTTTTCTGAAAATGATGTTCAGCGCGCAGCTGAGATAAGGGAGTGGCTAACTAAGGAAATATCAGACAAGGAAGAGGAGCTAGATAGGCTGCGGAAAATGCTCATCCTCGTAGATGCTCTGCTGAAACGTAGTAGTTTTAAACCAGCCTCTACTATTTCCAAGCAAGACTCGACTGAGCGATATCAAAAAGAGCCTTCAATTGCCTTGGAGACCAAACGGATTGACCGAGGATATGAAAATGTTTCCACTCAAAAGCAGCGTGCAGCCAATGATTCCCCTTATTCTAAAGAACCATCACAGATTGAAACGACTGATACTAGAGAACTTAGACGTGCCACAGACAGTCTGATCTTGGCTAGAGCCGAAATTTCTTCTGGAGAGATTAAGATCACAATTGCTGATGAGCTATCCCTTAATGTAAATACACCCCCTTTCAAAACTTTTTTCTTGAATAGAATCCTTGATGGCATGAAATCGAAGGATCTGGAAAAATTCAGAAGTAGGGAAATTAATGATTCCACGAACTGCATTGATTACCAAATATTTTCAGACAATGAAGGTACTTTGAAATCTATCAATGTTACCAACTACAGAGAAAGGGAACGTCTTCAGGACATACTCAGTACTATGACTTGGGTTTTATCTAAGATGGTGGAGAAGGGTAGTCAACAAAAGCATGGATAAGATAGTTGTGTTGGACTTTGGATCACAATATAGCCATCTTATTTGCAGACGAATTAGAGAGGAAAATGTATTTTGCGAGTTGTTGCCCTACAGCTCCACTATTGACGAAATCAAAAAGATAAACCCAAAGGGGATAATCCTTTCTGGAGGTCCATCAAGCGTGTATTCTGAAGGATCACCTAAGCCTGATAAAGAGATATTTAACTCTGGAATTCCAATTTTAGGGATTTGCTACGGTCACCAACTTTTGGTAAACGAGTATAAGGGCAAAATAAAACGAGCCTCTCGAAAAGAGTATGGCTATGCTGATCTTTTTATTGACGATTCCTCCGATCTTTTCAAAGGAGTTGGTAACAAATTAAAATGCTGGATGAGTCATGCCGATACGGCTGAGCATGTACCTGAAGGCTTTAAAGTATTGGCCCATACTCAATCATCTAGCTCAGCGGCTATTGCTAACAGACAGGAAGGGCTCTATGGAATTCAATTTCATCCTGAAGTTTCACACACAGAATTCGGAGGTAAAATATTGAAGAATTTTTCCAGTTACATTAGTAAAGCAAGACCTGAATGGAACATGGAAAGCTTCGTTAGTAGGTCAATTAGTGAAATTAAGGAGCTTGTAAACGGGGATAAAGTTTTGTGTGCAGTCAGTGGTGGCATAGACTCCACTACACTCGCGGTGTTACTTAACAAGGCTATTAAGTCAAATTTGACATGCATCTTCGTTGACAATGGGCTGTTGAGAATGGATGAAGATAAATTGATTCCTGCGATACTAGGAGACAAGCTAGGGCTTAATTTAATACGTCTAGACCGCAGAGAACAATTTCTTAGCAAGCTGAGGGGGATTGAAGATCCCGAAACGAAACGGAAAATAATAGGCCAAGAATTTGCAAGGGTATTTGTTGACTTTTCTAAAATACAAGGTCCATTTGAATGGCTTGCACAAGGTACTTTGTATCCGGACGTGATAGAAAGTGGCGTTTCAAAAGGGCCTGCAGCTGTTATAAAGACACATCACAATGTTGGTGGTCTTCCGGAATGGCTAAACATGAGAGTCTTGGAACCTTTTAGGACTCTCTATAAAGACGAGGTAAGAAAGATTGCCAGTCTTCTTGGAATTCCGGACGAATTTCTAATGAGACATCCGTTTCCTGGCCCAGGTCTTGCAGTGCGCATAATGGGAAAAGTCACTGACCAAAAGATCAGCATAGTGAGGCACGCAAGTAGTATTGTTGAGGATGAGCTAAAAAAAGCAGCGTGGTATGACAAAGTTTGGCAGGCTTATGCTGCGGTTGGTGATGATCGTGCGGTTGGTGTTTTGGGTGATGAGCGTGTATATGGTTATATAGTAACAGTAAGAATTGTCGAATCTTCTGACGCCATGACTGCAGACTGGAGTAGATTACCTTACGAGCTCCTCCAGACTATAAGCAGTAGAATCACAAATGAGGTTGAAGATGTAACATGGGTTACATACGCAATATCAAGCAAACCTCCAGCAACAATAGAGCCGCAGTAAAGCTTTGGGGATACCAGGCTACGTAATTGTGACTAAGCAATTATTAAACAATATTATTTTCTAAATATAGAATTATTACTTCTATTCGAAAATTGCAAGAGGTCTTCCATACTCGGTGACTCAAATGATTTGCTCTGGATATAAAGCGCAGAACATGCGTTTGACAATAATAGCCTTTCGTGTGGTGGTAAATTTGCAAGGTAACCAATCACGTCTGCGGCGTCCCAACAATCTCCCGAACCAGTCAATGTATGAACTTTAACACTAAATGCAGGCTCAAAGATGGTTTCCTTTCCATCAGACCATGCTGAACCCGTTCTGGTATGCAGATCAACTTCAAAACCAAATTCATTTGAAATCATTTTTGCTACACTTTTTATCAAATCAATATTTGTTGGATCTTTCAATAACACTGATCCTGATCCCAGGGCATTTGTGAGGGAATTAGATTCATTTTCATTGATGCTGAGAACGTCGGTATATTTTCCTATAATTTTTAGTGCATCTCGAAATTCCTCTCTTCTAGCATCAATATCTGCAGGATCTATAAAATGAAGGGCATTCGTGGAATTCTTAAAAACATGCATGGCAAGTTCTGTCCCTTTTAGGTTGCTTGCCCAATTTGTCAAAATTACGCATTTTGCCGATCTAATTTTTTCTAGATCCTCAGCTGCACTTATCCTATCTGCTCCATAATTTTCTATATCGCCTACATCGCTAATCATAATATTTGCAGTAGATTCTTTATCTTCAAATTCTAATGATGTAGTTATGCCGTGTTTTCCCCTAGATATATGGAGCTCGACTTTGTTTCCAAATTTTGAAAAGATTTTTTGGAGTATTGCGGATCCTATTTCATTTGCAATAGTGAACAAATTTACTGAAAGACCAAACTTTGCCAAGCAATAGGCCACATTTACTGCATTCCCACCTTTAATATCAACTGTTCCAATTCCCCTAACACTACCACCGCCGAATCTTGTCTTAAAATCGACCAGTTCTATGAGTTTATTCTTTGATTCAAATTTTACAATTCTATCCATGAAAAAATCCGGCAGAACAACTATTTGATCATCTAGATTAAGACAGTTCAATCGTTCAAACACACGGGAACGGTACACGTCCAGTTATATGGATTTTCCAGTTTTTTTATCATGTTTACTTCTACGAGGATGCTGATTGTTTAATTAATCATACAAATTATACCAGCTTTAAAAAAACTAGACCAGTTAGAATTTTTATGAAATATTTCCGCGGGCCCAAATAGCAACTGGGTGCGCACTTTTGTATGGCCAAATGAAATCAAGCCTCCACCCTCCGACATAACTGTGAACTGATGTTAGGTTCTTGCAGGTCGCCTGGTGTTTTCTCCCAGTTAAACCGATACTCAACACGTAAATGTGCTTTGTATCTATCTCGTGTTTATCGACATAAAGCTACGTAAACTGTAACCCGTGGCTTGCCCTGACGGGTTGGCTACGTTTGAATAAGCCAGCAGCCTTTCTATGTGATGTTTTTCATGATGCGTGTTGATTTATGAAGAGAAAATCTTGAAGTTAACTTGTTGGATTTACTCCATATCCATGCCGCCCATGCCGCCCATGCCGCCCATGCCGCCCATGCC
>DASWDL010000311.1:0-14660 GCA_036395315.1 Nitrososphaeraceae archaeon | reverse complement strand
AACCTCTGCATTTGTACGAAGAACAACATAGTTACCTGCAAAAAAATGTGTATTAAAAGTATTTTGTTCAAACTATTAGATATAGCAATAAATGCGACTCTATCAATATTTCTTACGTGGCCAACTTTAAAGGTTTACAATTTATAACCTACGGTACGAATTGTAAAACCAAAAAACCAAAATGGGATTGGAATTTGTCATAATCCGTGCAAGGATGAGGCCACCGAAAGCTCGGCGGGAATCACGGATAATGATGCAGAGATCATCTAAAATCGAGAAAGGAGATTGGAGAAGATAGAAAGTAGCCCCTTTAAGGTTATGGGTGTGATAAACGTGAGTCCCAATTCATATTACAAAAAATCAATAGCAACTGATTATGAATCAATTTCAAAGTGTGCAAAAAAGATGGAAATTGATGGAGCTGATATCGTAGACATAGGTGCGGTATCTACTGCTCCTTATCTAGAAGATATTGCGTCACAATATGTTGAGGAAGAAAGAGTACGTGTGGCGATTGAAGCAGTCCGCCACTCTACCAGCTTGCCAATCTCCATTGATACACAAAAGGCAGCGGTTGCAGAGCTCTGCGTAGATATGGGCGTCGATATTATCAACGATGTAACTGGTCTGAAGTATGATAAAAACATGGCAAAGGTCATATCAGAATCTAGGATCCGACTGATAATGGGTGCATTCAACCGTAATGATTCTCGAACCAAATGTGGTGATATTCAAGAGACTATAAAGATTCTAAGGACGAGTATCGGAATCGCTAGGGAAAATAAGATAAGAGATGAAAACATAATTGTCGATCCTTCGATAGGCTTCTTTAGAAAAGAAGGTAAAAACGACTTTTTCACAAAAATTAGGAATATGGAGTGGTATGAAAGAGACTTAAGCATAATATCAAACCTAGATAAACTAGGAACTCTTTTAAAACCAGTCTGCATTTCGGTCTCCAATAAATCGTTCATAGGTCACGTATTTGGTTTGGACACAAAGAAAAGACTTATTCCGTCTTTGATTTTTGAATTGTTATGTTTTCTCAAAGGCGCAACAATTATTCGTACGCACAATGTGAAACAAACAAGGCTCGCGATCAAGACTCTGGAGCATTACCCCAAGAAGTAATAGAGAAAATAAACTTAACTCAGTAGGCGATGCTAAAAATCGGCTTCTTTTTTTGTCAATTGGGGTACGCGTGGCATAACGAAAACGCTTATAATCCCTGCAAATGCGTACAAATTAAGGAAACATTGCCTTTGCGTGAAGGATTGACTTTTGATGACGTTCTTCTTATACCCAAACGGTCCCCCATAATTTCAAGATCACAGACTGAACTGAAGACCAGACTTTCTAAGAGTATAACATTGAATATTCCGCTTATAAGCGCCAACATGGATACGATAACTGAATCTGATATGGCTATTACACTTGCACGCGAAGGAGGAATAGGCATCATACACAGATTTATGACAATAGCGGATCAAGTCGACGAAGTCCTTAAAGTCAAAAGGTCGGAATCAGTGATGATCGAACAACCATATACTATATCACCGGAGTTGAGAGCGTTAGACGCCAGTAAAATGATGCAGCAGTATGGTGTGTCTGGGTTACTTGTCGTGAAAGCTAATGACGATAAATTGTTAGGGATTATAACTCGTAAGGACATTACCTTCCTAGAGAACATGGATACTCAAATTTCTGATGTAATGACAAAAGATGTCATCACTGCTAATGCTGGAATTACAATTCAGGATGCCAAGCAGATTTTGCATGAGCATAGAATTGAAAAACTCCCGGTGCTCGATAATTCTAAAAAGATCCTGGGCCTTATCACTAGCAAGGATATCCTGAAAATGGAAAGGTTCCCACTAGCTTCAAAAGATAAGAAGGGTAGATTAATAGTTGGAGCAGCCGTCGGAGTAAAAGGTGATTACTTAGAAAGGACGGAAGCATTATTAGAAGCGGGCGCCGATACGATAGTAGTCGACATAGCACACGGGCATAGCGACAATGCTATAAACACCGTCACTATGATAAAAAAGGCATTTCCGAGTTGCGAATTAATTGCAGGCAATGTTGCAACTGGGGAAGGAACGAGGGATTTGATAAAAGCCGGAGTAGATGCGGTCAAAGTTGGAGTAGGCTCTGGCTCGATATGTATAACTAGGGTGGTTACGGGATCTGGTGTACCGCAATTGACCGCCGTCATTGATAGTGTTAAAGTTGCTAGAGAATTTGGTATACCTGTAATTTCCGACGGCGGTATCAGAAATTCAGGAGATGCAATTAAAGCTCTTGCCGCAGGAGCATCATCTGTAATGGTTGGGAGTATTTTCGGTGGGACCGATGAAAGTCCCGGAAAGACGGTAGTAAGACACGGCAAAAAGTTCAAGATGTATAGGGGCATGGCGTCTTTTTATGCGTCTCTTGGTAGAAAATACCGAGAGGGAGGCGTGGAGGTCATCGATAATGAAGATCCTAACGATTATGTACCTGAAGGGGTAGAAGCGATGGTTCCGTACAAAGGGAGTGTTACTGAGATTATAAGACAGCTTGTCGGGGGAGTCAGGTCTGGTCTAAGTTATTGCGGGGCTCGAGACATCCAGGATATGCAGGAAAAAGCGGAATTTATTAGGATTACTCCAGCGGGTTATATTGAAAGTCAGCCGCACGACGTCAATCTGGTGTAGAACCGGAGTTCAAGGTCATATTATTGCAAAACGAAACCTTCATGGAAATACAATCAGATAGAAGAACCTGCTATTCGATATTCAATTTGAAAAAAGGCGAGCTAAAATATGGGAGCAAAATCCTGATGTGCTCCCTTACGAGCCCCCGGGGAAGTTCTTTGATTTCTGAGCCATGAAGCGCAAATTGATTTGTCTCTAATACGATTTAGATTCAAAGAACACTTGGGACATAAATTATTAATCAAGTTAAAGAGTGGGACTTTGACGGTTATTTTAGGAAATGCGATGGTAGTGATGTATCATTATCATTAAGGAATTTAATTTGTTTCAATGGCCACCGAGATAATTTTTTTACTGACTAATAATTTGGTTAGCTCTGACGTATTTGATTTACCATATTCTTTGATTTGAAATTCGATTCATATGTCCAATATTGGAGACTATATGTGAATTACATCCAATCCCGGATAACCTATCCATAAATACGCAATTTTTGCAGAACGCTTTTAGCGAATGAGCGAACTGGTATCTGAACTGGCTGTAATAAACGCCATTGCCGATGAGAAGTCCTTGAGTATATTCAATTCCATTGCGAAAGGTACAGTAGAGGGTCGGAAGATTCAACAAACGCTGGGACTCTCGAGAAAGCAGTATTATTCCAGGACTGAACGCTTGATCAAAGCGGGGCTAATAAGTAGAAGAAAGGGTCGTTTTTCCTTAACTGCGTTGGGAATTATTTCATATCATATTGAACTTCAATTAGAAAGTGCAATTAAGAATTACTGGAATCTAAAAGCTATTGATTCTATTCAAGACTTGCATAAGATGGATAAGGATGAGAGAATTAAGATAATAAAACGACTTGTGACTGACAAAATGATACAAAGTATTTTAGAGACCAGTATTGAATATTACGAAGTGCAGAAATAGAAGTGGATCATACTGGCAAGTTGAAATCCATTTTTGATAAATGTGGACTTCCTATATAATTAATTATTGATTCGCAAACTAAATCAAATGGTATCATTTCTCGATTTTTTCGAAACGATGCTCCCTAAATATTTGAAGTTTAAAAAATTGCAAAAAGTCCAGAATTGTTCAGAGCAATAATATTCTGGATGACTATAATTAATTTGGTAACGATGGTACTTCTGCAATGTCATTAAATTACATAGTAATGAAAAAACCTATTATAAGTATCGACCAGTACTAAATAGAACCCTATCCAAATTACTCCATGACGAGGGTAGCTCTTGAGGATGAGAAATATTTGCTTTTTTTCGAAGATAAAATCGCCTAATTTGCGACTATAAAATATGTAAAAAGGTTGCACACAACTTATGATAATAACTCCTCTTTGTCCCACAACTTACTATTATGTCATCCTTGCTAAAATCTTGGCAACAATAGTGACATTTACCGTTTTGTTTTCTCCTGATTATAGAGAGAATGCGACGTCTAATGATTGGTTTTACGTATATGCAATCAATAATTATTGGATGGACCAATAATGTTCAATCTTGGATGGGTCACATTTAAGGTTTCCATTTTGTACATAATCTTAATACTTGAAGCAATGCTATGAAACGATCATTTGATGTTATTTCTGGTCTAAGGAATAATCAATTTAGTTAAGACCATGGCAATCGAAATCTGTTTCGTGAATTTGTATATCAAAAATTTCATATGGGATTCCGATTGATCTTATATTAAAAGGGTTGAAACACTTTCTGGATTTAGTGATATCGGGTCAAAATTACTGAATCCTGGGTAACCTATTGATGATTAGGTATGAGAATCACGTTTACATTTAGTCTCGGTAAAAGTTTTGTCACTGAATACTCTACAGGTGAGATCGATAAATTCTTTTAATTCAAGTTTGCTCAAGGTTTAAAGTTTCTTCGAATCCAAAATTAATGAAATTGAAAATGCTACTTATCACCCTCCCAACTTTTTAATTTTAAATCCTCATAACTGGAGTGCCGTTTGGCTAAAAAGTATCTGTATGCCCAAATACTTGTATTGATAAAACAGGAATAATATGTTAAAGTACGATGCCATTTAATATTTTTAGCTTACAACGAAAATTTAAAGCCTATAATTTGATAACATGGGAGGATAGAAAGTTTGGACTTATGGAAAAATTAGGATTGGTCCAGATGTCCCACAGCATTGAAGACTTTTCAATCCTGAGTGAGTCGTTCAAAATAGAATATGCTTTTATTGCCAGCTTTAATCTATTATATTTTGTGACTTCCAACTATGTCGCGTAAAACAGTCTTCTATATCTTAATACTTTCCGGTGTAGTGTTTATAATAATTGGAACGTTATCAATCTACGATTCGAATATCGCCAAACCTGTATCGATCAATGGTAGTGTCGACTCACATGCTAAAGACATCTTGACCCCGATTATGGATGTGGGTAGCAAAGTAAATATTTCTATAAATGGTTCAATATTTGATTTTACAATATCTGATCCTGCTAACGCAATTATTCTGTCAGTCAAGAATAAGACGAATTTTAGTTACATTTTAGTTGCAAAGAAATCAGGTGAATACAGATTAGAAACACACAACCTGGGTTCGCAGGCACTAAGTATTTTCGGAGAAGCAGAGACGAAAGCTACTCCTTTGGCTTTTGGCGCCCAAATGATGTTGATAATTACAGGAGTAGTAGTTGTGGGATTGGGAATTAGGTCTAAGATAAGATAGTCGGGTTGGACAGTCTAGAAGAATGGGAAAGGTCAGTTTAATGTATCAAAAAGTCCCTTTCTTATACGAACCAAGAACCTTCAAAAATGTCGTTGAATTTGATATCGAGCTTATTACATTTATTATGTTCCTATCCTCGTAATGGCCTTCAATATCGACATAAAAATTGTATTCCCAGGGTTTTTCTTTGGTTGGGCGAGATTCAATTTTCGTTAGATTAATCTTTCGAGCCGCAAACTCCTGAAGAACAAAAAATAATGCGCTTGGCTTATTGTGTAGTCCAAATATTAGAGACGTTCGATCATTTCCTGATGGTTTTGTTTCAACGTCAGAGAGTATGATGAATCTTGTAAAATTATTTTTCTTGTCCTCAATCCCTTCATCAAGAATTTTCATACCATAAAGATCCGCGGCTCTTTTGCTAGCTATAGCGGCCCCGTTTAGGATCTTTCTTTCCATTATTTGTCTAACCGCCCCAGCTGTATCATATGTTGGTACCGGCTCGAGATTTTTAGCTCTTATATAATTTCTACATTGTGCAATTGCCTGGGGATGCGAATATACCTTTACTAGAGGTTCGGCATGATGATAATTTGCAATTAAACAATGATTTATACGAAGGAAGATTTCGCCAGAAACTTTTTTCTCAGAGTCCAATAACAGATCATATATCTCATTGACGCTTCCTTCGATGGAATTTTCAACTGGTACAACCGCAGCATCTACACTTGAATTATTTAGGGCTTCGAAGACATCTTGAAACATTTTTTTCGGCATCAGTTCTGATCCAGGAAAAATCTTCAAGGCTGCAATTTCGCTATATGCTCCGTGTTCCCCCTGAAACACTACCCTTTTGTTACTCATACATCTTCTAATTCTGTTAAGAGCTGCTTAAAGGAATTATATGTTTGTTTAACCTTTTCAGCTATTATAAGTCGTTTCAGGCCTAGAGAAACTCAAATTTCGAAAATGATTTAAAAATGAACGAGGTGGGATAAGTATTTAATGTGTTCATCTCCTACTAATTTTTAATCCTAATGCAGATCGAACAAGAGCAGATCGATACTTTGGATAAGAAATTATTGAACGAAATTCAGTGGACTTTCCCGTTAGTCCAACGGCCTTTTTTGGAAATTGGCCGCCATCACGGTATATCTGAAACTGAGGTAATGGAAAGAATTGCCCGTCTGAAAAAAAATGGATTAGTGAGGGAAATCAATGCCATATTCGATACCAGAAATCTCGGCTATAAGAGCGCTCTTGTGGCATTTGCAATTCGACCAGAAATGTTAGACTTCGTAGCAAATGAGGTAAATAAACATCCAGGAGTGAGCCATAATTACGAACGCAATCATGAATATAACATGTGGTTTACTCTAGCTGTTCCGCCAGGCAGCGATCTTAAGACCCACCTTCATAAACTTGCTGCTCTACCCGGGGTGACTAAGTATCGTCTTTTGCCTACTTTGAAGTTGTATAAAATTGGTGTGAGGCTAGACATGGTTAATGAAGATCATCAGAAACCAATTCCTAAAGACTCGGGTAGACCTAATTCATCAAGGAAAATTGATATTAGTCCACGGGATAAAGATTTCATCAGACAACTTCAAAAAGACTTGAAGATCATTTCGGAACCATTTAGCGAACCAGCTAGTAATCTTGGGATCTCAACAAACGACCTCTTCAAAATGGCAAAGGCTTATCAAGATGCAGGAGTCATGAGACGGTTTGCTGCCATACTACGCCACAGAGAAGCTGGTTTTGTAGCAAATGGAATGGTGGTTTGGAAAGTGCCCGAAGACAAAATAGACGATGTAGGTTATAAGCTTGCATCGTTTCCCCAAGTGAGTCACTGCTATAGAAGGCCAGTGTATCCAGATTGGGAATTCAACCTATTTAGTATGATACACGCAAGAACGTTTGAATCTGCAGAAAAAACAGCCTCGGAGATGTCCTCATTAATTGGCATAACTGACTATAAAATTCTATTTAGTTCACGAGAATTTAAGAAGGTTAGAGTAAAATACTTCGTTGAGTGACAGATATTTCAACGGGATATAGAATATAATTCATAATTCCCATTCGACTTTTCAAAGATTTTAGTTGAATTAAAAAGATTCTTATTCAATGTCTTTTTCTTTTTTCTCGTGCGAAGTTAGCCCAGACTGGTTAAGGTACGAGCTTCCCAAGCTCGGGATCGCGGGTTCAAATCCCGCACTTCGCAATTTACTGGTTAGTGACTTGATTCGTACTGTCAATATATTCGCAGATATGTAATTAATAGTGTGGATTTGGATAGGAACGGTTTTATGGCATGCAGCTTGTTACATTTATTCGCCATCATATCACACTATCGCAGTGGTGAATCGAATTCTGAAATGGAAATTAACCAGAGAATTGCCCTTTTTTTGTAACCTTTCTGTTAGCATAACTGGGCTCAGAGAGCAGCATCTTGTACACCTTATTAACTCAAATTTCTATAATAGTTCAAATCAATTTGGTTCAATACAAAAAGCTGATTAGGAATCAGCAGTTTCGAAAAGAATCAATTAATCATAAACCAATAGAGCAGGAGATTTATTGAACATTAAAGGAAGTGGATTTTGTAGCTGAAACCGCCCCAGACTGAACATTTGCTGTCACTGTCAAATTTCCTGTGAGACTCTCATCTATCTTAAATGATCTACTTAGATCACCATCCCCAGTATCAAATTGCTTTATGATATTTCCTGATGGATTCAATACGCTAACCTGAATTTGAGCATCGCTTATTTTCTCTCCAGTACTCGGGTCAACAGCCTCTACAACAAGTGTCTGTTTCGTTCCAGGTGCTATTGGATTGTGTCCTAATTCCATGTTAATTTGAATTGGACTATTCTCTGTATTAGATTGATTCGAAGAGCCAGATGGCCCCGTAGGAAGTGGAAGCTGTACAGGTCTTTGCTGGTTAGAACTGATACCAGTCACGTTAATGCTGTACCATTTATTCATAGACAGGGGATTCAATGGAGAACCAGCACATGTCAACTTTGACGTGAGATCATTTGGCCCCTCCTTAATTAGGTGATAACTAGAATTATAAGTAAAAGCCCATGTAGAAAAATCATCAGTTCCCCCAGTTCCAGTTGGGATGGCCCTCTGGTATGGTTTTTGATTATTCCAATCAACATATACTTGGCAGTTTGAAGTCGCATTATCTGAAGAAGCACCATTAATTTTCAGTTCTCCTAGGATAACTTTTTGGCCAGTTGCGGGATTAGTAATCTTAATCCAAATTGCTGAAGCGAACCCAAGATCGAAGTAACCGCCGAGCAAGATCCCACAAAATGTGATGAACATCACATGCACAAATGCAGCTTTTTCGAATGCCAAGTATTTAGAATCCTAATACCGGAATTATAAAGGTATCTTGTTCAATGACTATTGATTATTCAATATTCGATTCGTATATTCCTGATAGTAAAAGTCATTTACGATAGCGCTTTATCATAAACTTACGTATAATCTGTAGATGCCCCCAGTATTGTCACTAACGTAACTCCAGATTTCAGGGCTGACGTGAATCAATTTAAAATCTTCCTTATGGATATCATCTAATGCATTATAAACGAGTTCACCAACTATTATTTGATCAGGCTGTCCTAGTGAAGTCATCTTACTCGCTATGCTAATAGTATAGCCGAGTATGTCTAAGTGTGGTATCTTTATAACGTAATCTTTGGTTTGGTTTGACTCATTTGGTCCCTTGTATGAATAAATGTCATAGCCAAACTGAACCACTACGTTTTCTCCAACATCTATCCCAATCCTGGAGTTTATCTCAGGGTATCCGTACTGATTAAGGATTGGGTTTATACCATTCTTTACGACTTGAATCATAGATTGAGCACATGTAATAGCATTAATACATGGGATGTAATGCTCGGAACTCTCATTGACCAAAAAGAAAGCCAAGATCGCGTCCCCCACATATTTCAGTATATAACCACCGTAAGTATCAATAATCAGAGTCATTTCATGAGTGAAAGACTGTATTATTACTGCAAGCTTGTCAGCTGGGAGACCCATAGATAACTTTGTTGACCCAACGATGTCAATATGTAAAATAACCAAATTTACCTTAGAGCCTAAAAACTGCTGCAAAACCTCATACGTTTTCTTAAAGGATATATCAAAATCGGGGGTTGCATTAAGTGCCTTCCAAGTACGAGACTGCGCAAGTTCTATCGCCTCATTAAGATCAAAAACAGCATCTAGATAAAAGGACCCGAGGGAAGGAGTTTCGGAAATTTTTTTTATTATATCCACTTTCTTTTCGTCAGCTGCAACTGCCTCTTTGATAACTTTCTCTACCTCTTCTTGGGGTAGGTCAAGCTGTAACGAAATTATTTCAAGTGGTATCCCAGAATTGTGCAAGTTCAGAATAGTCTGTTTATGGAAAATCCCAGAATTACTCTTATCACCAGGTTTGGAGTCGCTTATAAGAGGTAAGATGTCCCACCACGTCTGCTGAGATAGCTGCAGAATTCCAGCCTCATACTTTCAATTTAAAATAGATTCGCAATTATAATAATTTGCCGTTGGATTATTTCTGCTCATGGGAAGGGGATATCAATAGGAAGTTCAAAACGGATATTGTTAGCCTTTTCACTACTCCCTTTCGTCTCTGAAGGTTTCTTGAGGTCGCTACAGATTTTATTTTCGTTGCAAAGAAGGTTAGTTTCTTGGGAACTAGAACCCTTTTCATTATTTTCGCGATGTTTACTTAGTCCTAACGATAAATTAGCAGGGGTCATTTTCTGACTTGTATCCTTAGAAATGAAAGGGTCAGAACTCAGGGGTTCGGTTTCGGTAGTGTTAGTTTTAGGACTGTTTTGAATCTGACCGAGATTTTTATCAGCGTCACTGCCTATCTTTGCGGCCAGCAGTTGAGTACGTGCTTTTACTGTGTCCTGAATACTTGATCCATTTGCAAGAGCCATTGCTGGAAATAGCAAGGCAGCCACCAATAAGGATCCTCCGATGAATAAAGCTTCGCTTCTTCTATGCACCTTGCTATCGCTACTCAGAAGACAACACAACCTATGAGTATATTTAGATTCAGTAACGTATTGCTATATCATGATCAACGAACAATAGAAAGTAATTAAATTAAAGTATCTTGGTAGTGCGCATATTTCTATAACCGTATGCAATCAGTATCTAATAATCTGGATACTTCGTGGACTAAATAAATTGCATTATGATTACGTTAGATGAGCGATGGAGTGGGATGTGAGGTCAAGAGATTATAAAATCGATCATAATAATCAGCTGATTAATTTATTGTAGATTATGTCCTCATAAGAAATTTCGTTGTATTATCAACTAGTCCAAAGTCTGATCCTAAGAAGCTCCGCCTTCTATCACCACAGCTATCTACAAAGGTACTCCTTCAGGCTTTATTAGGCTAAGCACATCTCGTAGGCAAAAAAGTCATTTTCAAATCTTCCAACGAAGTATAATGATAGACCTTCATGTTTACGGACTTAATAAAATATTGTTGGGTTTCATTGTTGGGTTTCATTCCAAATTTGTACTACGTCTTTTTTAAGGATTGATATTTATAAAATTGTCATGCCGGAAAGGCAATTTTCGAATGCGAAGACCTTCTGCTGAATGAAATATAGGTTATGTTGAGGTGTCAATCTGCAATTCAATTTCAATTACGATCAAAACCACACACTTTATAGAAATAAAGGATACTCAGATTTTAGAAGAGCAAAAGATTACGCATTTAGAGTTATGAGCAAATTTGAAAATAATAAGCGTTCATGTACAAGGGAACGATAAGATAAAACTACTTACATTAACCTAAAGTTGGATCGAACGAGATGGGTTGACGTAAAAATTGCTTGAATACAAATCTGAAACAAGCTTTAGATCGTCGTTTGAAAGATAATTGCTATCTGAAAAGCTTGCAAACATTTCTATTTCCTCTATGCTTGTCATGGTTGGCAACAAGACAGAGATCCGTTTCTGAGAGAGGATGAATTTCATAGCCAGCTCAGTAATCCCCCAACCCTTTTCCATTGCAATAGACTTCAATCTTTCAACTTTCTTCAAGGCTTCAATTATCCACTCCTTCTTTCTGCTATTGCGATGGTCATCTTTACCAAATAATGTATCTTCGTTAACCTTTCCTGTAAGAACGCCGGACGCATCCGGTACTCTGGCCAAAATGCCTACATTGTGCTTTTCACCTTGCCGCAAGAAAACGTTGCCAGGATCTTGCTCTAGTATGTTATATACCGTTTGAAGACAGGAAATATTTCGTTCTTTAATTGAATATAATCCCTCTGCCTCCCAGCCAATTGCTGGTCCTAATGCAACTCCATAAGTTCTAAATTTGCCGCAAGTTACCAAATTCTCTAAGGTGGAAAACAATTCAGAATCTTGAATAGCAGCCATTTTGGGATTATGCAGATTATATATATCTACATAATTGGTCTGTAGACGTTCCAAACTCTTTTCAAGCGCATAATTGAGAAAACTCTTGTCATGCCTTTGCGGCAATTCGCTATGACCTATTTGTTCTGAATTATAGATATCATAACCCCATTTTGTAGAATATATCACGTGATTCCTATTGCCTTTAAACGCGGCTCCGATCAGTTTTTCGCTTTTACCTTTGCCATAAATATCAGCCGTATCATAAAAATTGATTCCTAAGTCATAAGCCTTCTTTAGCATCCTTATAGCTTCCTCGTCGTCAATTTTTTTCCCCCACCAGTCTAGTCCAATTGTCCAGGCACCAAATCCGATTTCGCTAACTCGGATATCGCTCTTGCCCAGCTTCCTATAATTCATTATCCTAAAGCCTCTTCCAATTCGTAGGAAATTTTTTCAAATTCAGAATCAACCAGAACGGGTTCAATTAGATCTGATTTGTTGAAAGCTGCCGTGGCGTTTAGAAAGTCATATTCAGGCACCTTTATGTCTATCCATGACTTACACCCAGACCATTTAGGATCAATTTCAATCTTCAATGGACGGACGAGTTTGTAAACGCGAATTACCAGTACAACTAGCGGTCTCGATGCGTTATAGCTCATTCTTAGTTGAAGGTATTTTTTATTCCAAATATGGTAATCATTAATCTTTGCGAGTGCGTTTGCATTTAGGATCTCATAGATTCGTTCAACCTTTGCCCAAGCTCTTATAGTCACGTAGTTTTGGTCGTCAGTCTGCATAGAATTGGCATACGTCCGATTGAATTTGCCCCGATAATCTGATTGTATATATTCACTCGACTGATGCTCTAAAGTTGGATATAGAAAAAAAGAATCATGCTTCACTTCGAATCCTTGTTTGTACTCCAAAATGCCACCCTTCCTAAGCAGTAAAGTCTGTAATCCATCCTTAAGTGCATCGCACACAATGGCCCATTCTTTTAACGCCGCCAATTCCTATCTAACCAAGGCTCCTTATTATATCTTCGATATTCCTATAAACACAAACAATCATTGGAGTGTCCTTTACTACAAATCGGCTTATTTGGGTTTCTCGCAGGCTCACAATCAAGTCTTGAAAATCTTTCAAGTTATCGGTTTCGAATGCCAACATAAAATCCTGATCGCTTAATCCAAAGGAATATGATGTGTTAAGCCTTATTCGAGGAAATTTTCTTCCCACAGCGATATGTTCATCCATCATATTCTTGCGATCTTGAAACGGCAGTAGATACCACTCTCTAGATTTAATGAAGGGGTATACAATATTATACTTCATAGGTTTTTCATCGGTCATAAATCCTGGAGTAACGCTATTTGAGTAGGAAGAAGGTCTAGCAGCTGACAGATACAGATCTGAGATTTCGATATATTTGCCGAATACTGTTGTATAGATCTTTGACGTCAAGATTTGCATTTTTTCAATCGTGTCGGAAATCATCCATAACATAAAATCCGATTCTTTTCTAAGCCCAACGGTTGAGTATGTCCTTATTTTCATCTTCGTATTGGCAGTTGATATTAACAGAGCGAATTCCTTGGCAGCCTCGTCTCTGCCCAAGTCGTTAAGCCATCTCCATTTAGAATCTACTTTATAAAATGAAAAATTTAGATACAGTGTAGGCATACCTTTTTGAGCAATTTTTGTATCACTGTTTTCCACGTAAACTTGCCCTTTAGAGGAGTCGCGTAATTGCATGATACTTGTGTTAAGTACTCAATAATTAAAACTAAATGCTATGCCCTAATGAGTAAAAATTTTTTCGTTCTCATAGCAATCAATCCCCCTACATGCGTGGACCAAACATTCGACACAAATCAAAGGTACTACTTTTTATAAGAACTAAGATTTTTTAACTCGGAAGAAGTTGTCGATCATTAACTGTGCTGTCCGATTTAAACTGTTTGTCTCTCATTTCCCTAAATTTGCGATAGTCTTGATCCGCTTCAAGAGCTGCAAGCAAAATCTTGCTCTTCATAGTTCTTGATGAGTCGAGGAACATTTTTGTGTCTTTTGGAACGCAGTGTCCTCCTATTCCATCCCTGGGCTCAAGAATATGGACATTCCATTTAGTATTGAGCGCATCCTTCAATTCTGAAAAGTTAATATGATTTGCCTGACAATAGAGGTAGAGCTCCTCTGCAAAAGCTATTTGCAAATACCTGTCGGCGTTTTCGATAATCTTTGTCAATTCAGCCATTTCTACGTTAGACACAGGATGCATAGGAATGCCAACTGTTTTCTTGTTTTCCTGTATATTACGTTGGGTGAGCTGGTGTCTATCTTGGTTTACAGACCATTCTTCACCGTTTTCGTAAAATCCTAACCCATTACGCAGACAACATTCGCATACACCGCCTATAACTCTTAATTGGTTCACTCCGTGTACATCCTCCTCAAGGGAATACCATCTGTGCGGCGCGTGCACGACATGGAGTCTATGATCCAGGAGCTCAAAGATCTTTTTAGAAGTTCCGCAAGGAATAGTGCTTTCAATTGAAAGGAGCGTACCATTTTTTGCTTCGTTTGATATTTTATGTACCACTGCAAATAACCCATCTAAATAAGGAGCAAAAATATCGTCAGGCTTATGTGTCGAAACACAAATTATAAAGACATCCATGGCTGTAAAGTCATTAATCTTTTTTACACCAAATTCTTTTTCGGCTCGGTCTAATGCGAAAGCATTGATATCGTAACCATATACTTCAAATCCTCTTTCCTTTACATATTTTGCCACTGGTAAACCCAGTTGAC
>DASWDL010000310.1:0-4381 GCA_036395315.1 Nitrososphaeraceae archaeon | reverse complement strand
TGTTTATCATGCTGAGTCAATCATAGAAGCAGGAGTTGGAAATTATTGGAAACTTAGAGCAATTGATTCAATCCAAAATTCAGAACAGATAGCGGAAAATGAACGGATGAAGTTAATTAAGACAATACTTAACGATAATGCAATCGAAGACATTCTCGTGAGACAAAGATAGTCTTTAAGAACGTTTGATTTTTAAGCCTTTTAAAAAGATGGATAAATGATCATCATGAGATCATCCACTGTTGAACTCTAATTCTTTAAGTCACAATATTGAAACGGTAAGAAGACTTTCACCCAAAATTAGGGATGTAAGAGCCTTGTATGATCAATCGCTTTCTGTCCTGAAGAAATGTAAGTTAATAGACCCGCGGATCTATACAAAATCTTCGATAATGCTTGGTCTTGGAGAGAGTGAAGAAGAAATTTTCGAAACAATGAGAGATCTTAGATCCGTTAGAGTGGATATCTTGACTATGGGAAAGTACTTACAACCAACTCCTAGGCACGTGCCAGTTATCGATTATATTAATCCAATGATTTAGTAGACTTAAGGAGCTTGCAGAAGGGATGGGGTTGTTTGTGTTGCCTCCGGTCCTCTTGTTCGAAGTTCTTACAGAGCTGGTGAGTTTTTCAGTGAAAAAATTGTAAACAACATGGTTGGCAAGTAATTTTTGCTATTACCTGTATAGAAGAATTTCAAGAGGAGTAATATATCGTTCTTTTTTGATTTTACTAGTCCAATGCAAAGCTGACTATTTTTGTATTTCTAAAGTGAATATTGTGTGTACTGCTCAGGGTCATATACTTGGTGGTCGTTGTAAACTTTCCTAACAACTTACGGAGTGGGACTATTACCAGAATATTAAGTGGGCTTTCGGTTACTACACGATATTGCTAGAATGACCTGTGATCTTATCTCTTTTTGTCAGAATGCAACATGGGCATCTGTGCGCTATACAAAGGGCTTCCCTATCGTGTTTACAAAAAGCACATGCGCATGGTTGCTGTTGCATCTTATTAAATTCATTAATCTGATTCTTCTGGCGTCTTGATTTTTCATCGACGTACAACCAAAGGCAAACGAGAGGGATTCCTAATGCCAGGAAAATGATTATCGTTCGAATGGGAACCCGTAAAACAAATAATGATAATCCAAAAAGCAGTGTCCCGATGCCAAGGGTTACAAGCCATCGATTCGTTAGACTGTCCATAGACAAGCTGTTATCATCACCACTATCTTACCTGATGTATGGCGTTTCCTCCTCTTCCTGTTCTTGTCTATCCAATTCCGACTCTTCAGTACTCTTGTCATCGCGCTCGAACCTTTTCCTTTTTTTCCTTAACCTTCTTACTTCCTCAAGAATTTCTCTCAGGTCGTCCTCTGAAATTTTTGCTATTCTAGCATCACATTCTATACCCTTCGCGTCAAGAACTTCCTCTGTTACTTTAATTATCTCATCCTTGTGCTGTTCTTCTTCCTTAGTTAGCATGTTATTACTCTTAAAACGGAAGAAGGCAAATTCACTCATCTAATGATTACCACCTATAATACAGCAAACTTGTTATTATTCATCTCCCTCTATCACGTGGATTTTTAATTCCTTAAGCCTCCGCTACAGTAGGTATAGCTAGAACTGTCAGGCGAAGAACAGAGACTTTCAACATAGTCCAATTATGTTGCCCCAGCTGTGATACCCATATTTGCTGAGTCTCGTGTATTCAGACAGGCAGTGAAAGGTGTCAAAGATTTTATTGTGCTATTTTATAGCTCTAATTCCCTCAGGAATTTCTTTATTGCAAGAGGCAAGTGATTTTTGTGCTCAATTGGTATACTAGCATCACCATGAAATATACGTACTAATCTGAGCACTTTTCAATATTTAGAGTGAAAAAGTTATCACCCTAAAACCGTAGCTGGAAGTATCGACCAGTAATACCTGCTTGACTCTAGACGTTTCTACAGGTTTATATCTAAACTATTTATTTGTATTTCATAGAACCCGCGTGACGTTAAGCCTTGCTATTGTCTGATTAAATAGTGGAACGACCACGTCTAGGGAATCAGGCTTTGAGATCAACTCGGCGTAAAAAGAAGTACCATTAAAGATTGAAGCAACAATAAGCGTATCAAGAATCCCTCCATCCTTTGATGCTCTATATGTCCAAGATACTGCTTTCTGGCCATCTATTTTATAGTTGTTATACTCGTCAAGTTTAAAAATTTGAAAGTTCGGATCTGTATTTATCTCGTTGGTTACGTACTGGTCATATAATTCCTTAAGAGATCCATTCGTTAATTCATGTACAGGTCCAATACAAATTACAATCGAATATGCGGGATCGCTCTTAAAACCAAATACCCTGGAATCAAATTGTATGATCCCTTTGTCCACACTTGGTTTCACTTCACTCCAGCCGTAAGGATAATCCACTGAAAATCTTCCTTTGGGATCTCGATAAGCCCATTGTCCTGAAGTATTGGAGTACGGGAGAACTAAAAAATTTGCAATTATTTCCAACAGGATAAATGCCCCTATTAGATATCCTATGTATCTTAATCTTATTCTAGGGTCACTAAACGGAGAAGGCGGCCAACCCAGAATATATTATTACAAGTCGTATTATTAATATCCTCTTGAAATTTCGGCGAGGTCATTTGCAGGTTCTACCCGATTGGGATTTTTTGGTATTTGCTATTCCTTATCTATAATGATATACGATAACTAGGTAGATGCCTTCAGGAGAATATGAATCTGATGAGAACCATGGATTGCGCATTGGTTGTTGGTTTTAGAGGATTATGAAAAGATTATTCCTTATCTCTGCCATCCTCGTTTTTATTTTTAGTACCACATTCATCCATTGTAGTGCCTCGCTAAATTCCACCAAGGCTCGAGCAACAATGTCTTCAGCAGGACCAATTTTAAAAGATCCCAGTATTCAAGTCAAGAGAATATTTTCAGGACTCAGATATCCAACTAGCATGGCATTCTTAGGCCCTCATGACATTTTGGTCTTGGAGAAAGATGAAGGGACGGTTCAAAGGATTGTTAATGGTAACATTTTAGGAGAACCATTACTTCAGGTCAAAGTCGATAGAACTGACGAACGTGGGATGCTTGGAATTGCAATATCAAGAAATGAAACTAAGAATGCTACCTACGTTTTCTTGTATTATACAGAATTCAAACCTATCCACCATAGTCAAGGAATTACTTTGGGTAACCGCCTCTACAGATATGAATTGGTGGGAAATAAGTTAGTAAATCCAAACTTCTATTGGATTTACCTGTAAATCCCGGTCCAGACCACAATGGTGGCAAAATTAAAGTAGGGTCTGACGGTAATGTCTACCTTACCATTGGAGAGATGCGGGGTTCATTTAATGAGACAAGATATGAGACCAAGGCTCAAAATTACAGGGATGGTCCAGATCCTGATGGGAGGGCAGGAATATTGAGAGTTACTCAAGATGGTAAGCCAGTTGCAAAAGGTATTATTGGTGAACGATATCCCCTGAATCTTTATTACGCATATGGAATCAAAAACAGTTTCGGTATGGATTTTGATCCAATTACTAGAAATTTGTGGGACACTGAAAATGGTCCAACATTTGGTGATGAAATTAACCTCGTTAAACCTGGCTTCAATAGTGGATGGTCAAGGGTCCAAGGAATTTGGACTGTTGACAACAAAAGTGAAAGGATAGATAAAATTGCCTCCCCAAACCCTTCTAATTTAGTTACTTTTAATGGAAAGGGGAAATACAGCAAACCTGAATTTACTTGGCTTGACAGTGTTGCACCGACAGCACTAACATTTGTCAATTCCGACAAGTTAGGTAAGAGATATGAGAATGATATGTTTGTAGGGGATATAAAATTTGGAAATATTTATGACTTTAAATTAAACTACAATAGAACAGAATTAGTTCTAAACGATACACTAGCGGATAAGGTTGCAGATAATATGGAAGAAGCCAATCGTACAGTATTTGGATCTAAATTCGGTGGCATAACTGATCTGACTTTAGGTCCAGATGGTTATCTGTATGTTCTAGTATTTGATGCCACCAATGGTACAATTTTCAAAGTCGGTTAGTAGATGGAGTGCCAAGCGATCCAATAATCATAATGAGGATTAAAAAATTTCTATAAGTTAAGCTAATGTATGTTATTATTTTTCCAATGCTCACTATTATTCGTAACCGTAACCTAGCAAATTGGGCATGGTGCAAATGGGAAAAAATATTTAGCGTTAGTGGCGGGAAACCCCAATACCTGATTTATAGGCTGATTTGCTTTTGACGTGTAAAACAAAATCGATAGTAAAGGATTCTGTCCACCTAATATTCTTCATAACTGGTCGTACAAAAGTCAAA
>DASWDL010000309.1:0-3918 GCA_036395315.1 Nitrososphaeraceae archaeon | reverse complement strand
TTATAAGTTAGTTCAATAATTAGTGGTAGTACTACACGTGGTTACATATATTGAATATATAGAATAGATAATTATTTTCTAGGGTCTTAGAACACAAGACTAGAATAAATCATGACTCTGCATAAGTATTATTTTATTCTTTACCATGTAAGCTAACATTGGTAAACAATCTCTTCAGATCAAACAGTACTTGTAAATTTCTAAACGCTGTCTTACTATTTTGCAATTTAAAAACTTCTTCCGCCATATCCATTTCAAAAGGGATAAAGTGATCCGGAATTAGATTAGTAGGGCTCTTCATAATTGGAATAATTCTAATATCTTCTACAACGGTAGGACTAAGCTCATCACATGCGTCTGCTGCTTTCGATGAACAATGCATGGATTCAAATTTTGCAAAAGTAACTGCAAGTGCAGCTGACAACAATTTTCCAGCAACAGCAGCTATAGATTCCAATCCACAAACACTATGGTCGACTTACGGGAAGGGTGCATGGATCAATTTAGATCTTGGTAAAGTAATGAAGATTTGTAGTGTCGATATATCTTGGTATAAGGGAGATCAGAGACAGAGTAACTTTGTCATTTCTACCTCTAACGATGGTACAGCCTTTGAAAATGCCTTTGAGTCAAAGAGTAGTGGGACAACATTGTCTTTCGAAAGATACGATCTTCAAAATATAAACGCAAGATATATTAAGATTTCCGTGGTCGGAAACACACAGAACAACTATGCAAGTATAATTGATATTGTAGTGAATAGCGTGCGTCCAAGTACTTTGTCCACCGTTCAAAATTTCACGAAAAGCATATCTCAAGACTGCCCCGCGGCAAAGGTGTCCAAAGTTACTGCATCTGGAAACTATAAAAATTATCTTCCTACTAACGCCATTGATAATAATGGCCAAACAAGATGGGTGAATACGAAAAAAAATTCTTGGATAAAACTTGACTTAGGGAAGCTCCAAACAATTTGTAGTCTGGACATTCAATGGTTCAAAGGCGACCAAAGAGTTTACAGTTTCACTATATCTGTTTCAAAAGATAATAAGAAATTCACAGATATATCTAAGCTAAAGAGTAGCGGAAACACAAATGAGACTGAATCGTATAAACTAAATAATATTGCTGCACGTTATGTACGAATAACTGTTACAGGCAATACTGAAAATAATTTTGCCAGCATAGTCGAGGTAAAAGTTGGTACTAACGGGTCTTCTAATCCACCACCGCCACCGACCCCTGGGAGTTGTGGGTCTAACCTTGCCATATCGTCAATAACATCCAATGGAAATCAAGCAACTCATCCGGCTTCGGATGCCATAGATAATAATGCTAATACCAGATGGTCGAATCAAGGACTAGGGTCGTGGGTCAAGTTAGATCTTGCCAGTCAAATGAAAATTTGCAGTGTAGGCATTGCTTGGTTTAACGGCAATCAAAGGCAGAATACATTTGAAATCGCTGCTTCGAATGATGGAACCAGCTTTACAAAGATCTTTTCAGGTAAAAGTAGTGGTACAACAACGGGAACTGAAGAGTATGATATTAGTGATACTCAAGCACGATACCTAAAGATAACAGTCACAGGTAATACTCAAAGTGATTGGGTTAGCATTACTGAAATCGACGTATTCGGGACCGCTTCCTCCACACAACAAGAAATCTGTGGAGATGCTATTGACAACAACGGTAACGGGCAAATAGATGAAGGATGCAATCCACCACCGAAACAAGAAATCTGTGGAGATGGTATTGACAACAACGGTAACGGGCAAATAGATGAAGGATGCAATCCACCCCCAACTCCAGGGCCTGGAGGGGATGGTGTCAAACAAATATATCCAACCGCTCCTGGTGGAGAGACTTGGTTTTTCAATCCCAATAATCCGGAAGATGGTCAGTTCGACCCTAATGGGGCACAAATAACCAAGAATTCTGACGGTAGCTGGCACCTAAAACCTGGGACAACAAGAATGCTAACTTTCCCAAAGAGCTCCGGTATGTTATCTGATCAGGTCAGAAGCACCTTGCCAACTTATGATTATTCTGAGCTAGCTCAAATAGGATATTGGTACAAACCAACTGACTGGAAGAACACTGAAGTTACAGGATACTTTAAAGTTACTTCTTCTACCCAAGGAGATGGCATTTCTTTTGTGACAAGGAGTGTTAGACATAGCAATAGCATTCAAAATGGATGTGGCGGTTCATCATATCACAATAACATAAGGTTCGATGGAACTTTCCAGTACAAGAAAGAGATGTGGCACGTAAATTATGATATACTTTCTCCCACTAAGAGCGGAATAGGTTCAATAATTGGCAAGTGGGTCGGATTCAAAGCTGTTGTCTATAATCTTCCCAATGGAAATGTGAAACTTGAATCGTATGTGGACAAAGATGCGAATAACAATTGGCAAAAGGTACAAGAATTAGTTGATTCAGGCAACTGGGGTAATGATATGACACATTGTAATGCAAATAAGCCAGGAGCTCAAATTACTTGGGGTTCACCGATGCCCATTTTCAAGTCCACTGGCGTTACCTATGATTTTAAGAAACTTTCAGTACGAGAAATTGTTCCACCAACGTAACAATTTGTGTGCGTTCTATCAGGAATGGTTCATCAAACAGGTTAACAGCCAATAGCAAAAGGATTATTTGAAAGACAGGTTTACCGCCCCATAAGAAAAATATTTTATTCTGAAGAGTCTTTAGTAAAGGGCTTGGTATCATAACCCAAAATGTCACATAAAATATATGGACAGAGGAGAATAGAATACAAGGTTAATCAGCCTTTTGATAAGTGTTAAAAATTTAGTCAAAAAATACGATAACCTGACTGCACTTGACAACCTTAACATAGAAATCAATGATAACGAGATTTTCGGTCTGGTTGGACCGAATGGCGCGGGTAAGACCACATTAATTCATATCTTAGCAACTTTGATAAAACCAACATCAGGCACTGCCATAGTGAATGGATACGATATTATAAAAACGCCGTCCAAAGTGCGTTCTAGCATTGGCATAGTATTTCAGGCCCCCAGTAGTGATGACATGCTGACAGGTTATGAGAACTTGAAGCTCCATTCTCTTCTCTATGCAGTGCCTTCGAATATAAGAGAAAAGAGGATTTCTGAAGTATTAGATCTCGTAGGCCTTACAGATAGAAAAGGACACCAGGTGAAAAAATATTCTGGTGGTATGCGGAGGAGGTTAGAAATTGCAAGAGGATTACTTCATAAGCCACGCGTCATGTTCCTAGATGAGCCGACACTAGGTCTGGATCCTAGCAGTCGGGAAATAATGTGGAATTATATTGAGAGACTCGTAAGTGAAGAGAAAATTAGCATTATATTAACAACTCACTACATGGACGAAGCGGACTTTCTTTGTGATAGGATCGGTATTATTGACAAAGGCAGAATTATTGCTTTAGATACCCCGTTAAACTTGAAGGCAAGTCTGGGAGGTGAAATCATCATAGTGCATGCCGTAAATGATACAATGATGTCCGACAGTACTGCTTTGCTAGGGGGTAAGAACTATTTTAATTATGTCGAACTATTATTAAGAAAGTTTGAGTTTGTAAAAAATGTGCAAATGGATGAGCACGAAAAGGGAACAATCTTCATCTATGTTGAAAATGCAAAACGAAGTTTGCCAAAGATTTTGAGAGAACTAGACAACAATGGAGTTAAGATAAGCTCGGTAGACTTTAAAAGTCCAACTCTAAATGACGTCTTCCTAAAATATGCAGGAAGAGATATTACCATTATTGAAGATCATGCTGAAGGAGGTTTTGTAGAGAGATATGCTCAATACGGAAAAAAATGAACCTAACATTATAGAAGTCGAATTAGGGAAGCTCTACGCAATCTGGTTGCGAGAATTTAAGGTTTTTCTGAGAGA
>DASWDL010000308.1:0-4169 GCA_036395315.1 Nitrososphaeraceae archaeon | reverse complement strand
TACCATGCGTCAAATGCAATGGTAATGTTAGCGTTACTTCATATGTATTATCAGTACTTCAGTGGAAGGTATAAGATCCGAAACGAAATCCTTTGGGTCACTGGTATAATTCTTGGCGTATTGACGATACTTGAAGCTTTTACCGGTTATGATATTATATTTAGCGAACGTGCAGAACTAGCAATTTCTATCGCCGCTTCCCTTACGAATTCTATTCCGATTATGGGACCGCAGATGCGAGAGGCATTTTTTGGATCAGGATTCCATGACTTCATTCTTAGGTTCTATGCATTCCACGTATTCTTCCTGCCAATTGCATTATTGGGATTAATGGTGGTTCATTTTCCAAGATTCTTAGTATTTGATGTTCCAATGGTAATGGCTGTTAGCGGGGCAGTCATGCTTGTTGGCGGTGTATTCCCTGTTGATCTTGGCCTAAGGTTTGATCCGAACACTCCGCCGGGAATTACCGTTCCAGAGTGGTATTTAACGGGTCTGTATGCATTCCTTCGAAGTGCATACGATAAATTTACTACCGGGGTAGCTTGGCCGGGTCTTTTCATTTTTTCGTTACTTATAATCCCGTTCATTGATAGGTACAAGAAATTCTCCTGGAAAGATCGCCCCATTGTAACAGCAATTGGTATAACAGGCATAGCACAAATTATAGTTACTACTTATTGGGGATTTTATATCGACCCAGATAGAACTAAGTCGTTACTGGAACGGCTAGTCATCGACCCGATTTTTCTATACTTGATAATGATTCTTTTAGTTCCCCTATCGTTTGGATTTACCTATATGATGATCAAATTGGCCAAGAATGCAGAGGTTAATGCGAAACTTCAGCCCAAGAAACCAAGTAGCGGCACAAAATCAATTAACCTCCCTCAGAATTGGATTTTTGCTGTATTTATTGCATTAATTGCGTTCCAGGTCTATCTTAACATCGCTGCCTACTATGCTGTATTGGGCGGAATGAAGAATTACTCTCTGTTTATAGTTGGCATCATGATGCTTGTGTTTGCAGGAATGTGGCATCTATTCAGACATGGAAGATCCATGGAAAAGGCTCCTCCACCAAAACCAATTATACCTCCAAGTCCTTTAAAAGCCAAACCAACTCCTTCTGTTACCTCCGCGACTCCTCCGCTTGCTCTGGAATCTGGCGAGTCCTTAAAATCTGTCCCTTCAGGTTCTCCAAAGGAAGAAAAACCAATCGCTCCTTCTACTCCTACTAAAAGTACCAGTAGCTCTAGTACTTTGCAATCGTCAGACTCAACTAAAAAGAATGAACGTGGTAACATTCATGCAACCCTTCAATCAGCCGAGAAGCCAGAACCCAAATCCAATTGAATTAAAGCTAACAATATGAAACCTTAAACGCTTAGTACGCTGATTGACGATATGATTGTCACGTTTTGTTGCACTATCGACCAAGCTATAATCAACATTTTTATATAATCGATATTGTATGTGTTTTACAGTAATTACTAATGAATAATTATGCTGCTGGCATAAGTATGTTGACTTTCATAATCGCCGTAACTGTTAGTATGTGGTATTATCAATTTGTATATGTTCCGGAAGTGAACGCGAAACCACATTTGGCTAAAGAGATACTAGAACCAGCAGACCATGTAAAAGTGACTATAATAGAAGGTTCATCACAGCCATCTCAAACCAAGAATTTTGAACCCAAACAAGTAAGAGCAGTACTTGGAATATCCAACAAGGTGATCTGGACAAATACCGATGTAACCGCTCATTCTGTAACTTCTGATAGTCAATATGTCGACAAAGTAAACGGCCCATTTAACTCCATTGATACCATCGGCTTGGTCTCGCCTAAGAAAACGTATGAATTTACCTTTACTCACGCAGGGGAATATCCTTACCATTGCGAGCCTCATCCATGGATGACAGGTAAGGTCACCATAGTTGAGAACTTCAGCTAAAGATCCAACCAATGGCAAAACCTTGATTAATTACGTCAATTAATTCTCCGGCCATACTAGAAATGAAAGTTACCTAGTATCGGATCATATATACATATACGTATGTGGATATTTAGGGCAAGGAGCAAATTTTCAATTTTTTTTAAAGCTAATGCAATTCCGCGATTGTATCAAAGGACGTTGCGTGGTAGTTTGAAAAAACTGCACTACACCAATGTATTTCTCGAAATCTTGAAATGCTTAACATCACTTATAATCTCTTTATGTTCCTGGATGAGTGATACTCTTAATTTTGCATTTGAAGTAAAATTTGGAGGAATGTGATATGTTGTGATAGTAAATTCAATCTCGCGTAATTGTGGGATTTCATGTTTTAATAAGGAGAGCCTGGCATATGGATGAGTAATCTTTTTCCCGTTAACAGCGATATAATTAAAAACATCACTAGAATCTTCTATTTGGGAGTTAATGACAATACTATCAAATCTGCCAGCATAATTTATTTCTATACAGCCGCTTAAATTTTCACCAGTTTCTATAAGATTTTTATCAAGCCGAACTGTAAGGTCCTTTATCTCACTCAAATTTATAATGACCATCACAATACCAATCATAATAAATCTTAAGGTTATATACAAAGAGGGCAGGATGCGTTATTTTATGATTTGAACAAAGCGGCTGCACTTGCGGGTTATGTTTCTATTTAAAATTCAAAAGTTAAGTTGGCCAAATTATGACAGCTATCACTTGATCAGTGAAAAAAAGCTGCTAGTTAATTTTAAATCAACGAAGTATTGATTAATATAGATTATCTACGATCCTAGTGCCTTCCTTTACAGAGTGGGAATCGGCAAATCCAGCTCTCGTCTCGAGCACAAATTTTGCATCCTTCAAAGGCGTAAAAACCGGACAGAAAAGGATTGACGTACATGGCTGAAGCCATTTTTCTATATGTACTACAGTATTATTATTGTCCAACCAGAATATGTCTAGTGGAAACTTCATTTCCTTCATCCAGAATCCTTGTTTAGAGGGATAATCCAAAATAAATAGCATGCCTTGGTCTTGGGTAATATTTTCAATCCCCGAAAGCCCTTCTATTCGCTTCGCATCGGTGTCGGCTACGAAGGCAGAAATGTTGTATCTATTGATAGTAACAATCACTTTTTTGTAGCCCGATAACTTGTCTAGACTATATTTGAAGCTGCCATTGTCTACCGGATTGTTGATACTTGAATCAGAAAAAGCTAGACAACATTGATTGATTGTTATAACAGTTAAGCAAATGAAGACGGCTCCTGTCAACAAAACACAATGTAGTCTCACGTAATCTCATATACTAAACTTCAATAAATATCACACCTACTAATCATATGATTAAAATTTATAACGAACATCTACCAATCATACTTTTAGTCAGAAGGGATTAGGATCCCCTATATATTAAATTATTATTAAATTTCAATTAGGGAAAATTACGTTAAAAACTATATACTATCATAACTTGAAAACATAACACGAATAGAGTGAAGAAAAGCGGAAAAACCAAAGCATCAAAGAAAAAGGGAATTTTTGTAACCGCTACAGATACAGGTGTAGGCAAAACATTTGTGGCATCTAGTCTAGCTTACTTACTAAGAAAAAAAGGAATAAACGTAGGTGTAATGAAGCCTTTTGCCACAGGAACAGAAATTCATGATGATAAATTTAAGTCACAGGACACTGCACTCCTGGCTCAAGCAGCAGATGTCGACGACAGTGATGTTATATTAAATCCCGTCTTTTTTCCTGTGGCAGCATCACCACTGATGGCATCGGTTATCATGGACCAAAAAGTAAATCTTGCTCCAATTCGGGGTGCCTATTGCGAATTAGAAACGAAGCATGATTTCCTTATAGTGGAGGGAATTGGTGGTATCATGGTTCCTTTGACGACGCGTCTTTTGCTAGCCCATTTTGCCAGGTTTTTAGGTTTGCCCATAATTATAGTTTCTAGACCAAATTTAGGTTCAATAAACCATACGCTTTTGACTGTTAATGCATGTATAAAATACGGGCTTGAGGTGTGTGGAATAGTGATCAATCGAATGCCATTAAATGCCAATACCGTAGAATCAATGACTCCTGACTTAATTCATAAATTAACTGGTATTCCAATATCTGCCGTAATCCCAGAACAACATAAAGCACGTTATGAATTAGGCAGCCGTT
>DASWDL010000307.1:0-9912 GCA_036395315.1 Nitrososphaeraceae archaeon | reverse complement strand
GAAAGAAGATCAGGTTCACTAATAATTTCAAGAATTTCTTCTTGATTACTCGTCTTACTCAACTTGTCTAAGGTGGAAGAAAGTCCATCGTAGTTAGCTGAATCTGTTCTGGCCTCGTTGGAACATTTTTTAAGAATGGTGATGGCCGTCTCAATGTCCATAGAAATATCCTCTCCCTTCTCAAACCATTTACGCATATTTCCAATCAAGGTATTATAAGTATCCGTCCAAGCTTCAATTGAATATTCGTACCTACCAATCTGGCTCAACAAAAACTTCCCAGTCCAGCGGTCATTGTCAAAATATTGCATGGGAGTGTAATCCCATCTTTCCGTTCCCTCTTTTCTATATTTTATAGTCGCACCGATCTTGCCATGTTCGCTATTGAATATGTCAGCCCAGACTTCAAGAGCTTCGCCTACAGTTCTCTTAACTGGAAATCGTCCAGAATCCAATTCGGGATAGACATTTTCTATTGCAATGTAATTCTTAATTTGAAGTGGCTCGTATGTTAATTTAGTTTTGGACTTTATTTTACGTCGGTTTCCAAGTTTTCTTTTAGGTTTAGGTTTAGGTTTGGGTTTATCTTCCTCTGAACTATCCTTAGTTCCTGTTCGCGTTATTTTTTCTGCCATCGGCTATTCACCCAGATCTTGATTACGTTTTTTTATTGTTCTACATTCAATATGAGTGTTATAATCACTTTCATGTCATAAATAAAAACTAAATAAGATATCTTTTAGAATGTCTATCATCATAAATATTACCTTAAATTTGCAGTATTTCTTTAATTCCCCTTATAGGGATTATTGACCATTCGGGTCGATAGGTTAGCTCATATCCAAGCTCATAGACGGCACGGTCCAGTGTGAATGCATTGATCAAAGTTTCGAGTCTGGATTGATCCTTGGGAGTAATTTCATGCTCTTTGACATGGTTGACATAGTGTTTCACAACTGTTGCAGAACATGCTCTGTGCCAGTAATCGACCCATTTCTCGAGCGTAACTTTGTCTTCAGGTTTTATGGAAGTTTGTCTAAGTAGCGCGGTATATGCAGCGTAGTGGAAAGATCTCATGACATCCGCCACGTCGTGAAGAGGAGAGGCTTTTACACGTTTTTCTTCCAAGGGTCTTGATAGAACATCTTCATAGTTAATGATTACAAAATCCTTACCAGTATATAGAAACTGCTTTAATCCAAAATTTCCATGAATTCTGCTTCTTGATATATCATGGCTCTGTAGGCGCACTGCATTAAATATTTCAAATATTAACTGCTTATTTGAGGCTATACTTTTTAATTCCTCGCCAATCTCGGCAGTGGGCTTGACTGTTTGTCTGGAAATTCGAAGAGTCCTATTAAAATTATTCATCATTGACTTGGTAAGCGCGTGTTGGTAAAGGTACCCGAATGTTTCAGGTTTGAATTCTGGGTCATTTACATCTCGCAGAGCTAAATGGAATTCTGCAACTCTTTTTGCCATTAGGATTAATAATTCCATAAAATGTAAGTCTATGAGATCTCCGGCTAGTTCTACGTCCTCTTTTCCATAAAGTTGCCAAAGTGAACTATTCTTGGGCTCGTTCAGGTTTTCGCCGGCCAAAACTTTTTCAAAGAACCTCTCTGCCTGGTCCACGCAAAGATTCCATGCGTCTCCTTCGTTTTTGACATATTGGTAAAGAGCGGCTATCGTGGCCGGTTCTGCTTCAGTTCTTTCATATCTAACATCTCCCAAAATCGACGGGATGGCAGGAAATGATAGGTTAGTTAGCTTGTTGCCTATTTCTATCTCGGCATTCTTTCCTGTGATTACTTTCCTGAACAATTTTAGGACATATGTATCGTTATAGGAAATTGTGGTAGTATTTTGAGTTGAATTGAGAACTTTGGATTTTTGCAAGGATGGGTCTGTTTGTGTGAACATTTTGCGGGAATGAAATTGAACATTTCCTAGTATTTCTGAATGAGTACCATGCCCTGAATAAGTAACATCGTAAACAAAAGCACTACGCCTGCGTTTCTTAGAAATTAGCGATATCATACTTTTATGAAATTCTTCGTCATAGCTTGCATCATAAATCACACCTTCCTTTTTTCCAACGTCCACTCTTGTAATAACGTTCTGGGGGTTCTGATCAACTACAAGCTTTGCTTTTTCCCCATATGCATAACCAATGGGAAGTAAATAGATCTCTGTTGGGCCCTCCTTGAAATTTACTTCCAATGCCATCAATTGTAAATTGGAAGAGGCCGTTAAAGCTTCCAGAGGAAACGATTCTATTACCCTCACCTGTTCCATTTCTCTTGACTTGGCTTCAAACCATTCACTGTTTTTTAGGTACATGGGCAGAACTTTAGACTCTAGGTTTTCTCTGTACCAACCCTTGAGTAATTCTTGAGTATTTCTCTCAAGTTTAAAATAAAATAATGAAGGCTGCAGCTTCCTTTCAACGTCCTGCTTGTCCTCTTGTTCTTTCTTCAGTAAAAATACATAATATCCATAAGGACTGAAGGTCAGGGTAAATTCCGATTTTTTTACTATAGGAAATAGGCTTCCGCCGAAAAGCTCTCTAATCAAATATCCTTCATATTCTGATAGATCTAATTCTGCGTATTGTGGATTTCTCGAAAGATTTAGAGCTATTAGGAGAACCTCCTCGTTGTATGATCTAACGAATGCCAATATTTTGTTATTTTCTGGGTAAAGGAAGCGTAATTCCCCCCTCCCGAATGCCCTAAAATGCTTGCGACTTATAGCAATCAACCTTTTCATCCACCATAGAAGTGAAGAATGTTGTCTCAATTGGTTCTCTACATTTATCGTCTCATAGTTATACTCGGGGTCGATTATTATTTGCAAAAAAAGTTTTTGTGGATTGGCTTTAGAAAATCCGGCGTTCATGTCTGCGTTCCATTGCATCGGAGTTCTTACACCATTTCTGTCGCCAAGATAATAATTGTCACCCATACCAATTTCATCTCCTCGATAGAGAACTGGGGTCCCCGGAAGAGTAAAGAGAAGAATATTCATCAACTCTACTTTTCTTCTATCATTCTCCAACAGGGGTGCCAGTCTTCGCCGGATGCCAAGATTTATTCTTGCGCGTCTATCGCTAGCAAAGACGCGATACATGTAATCTCGCTCTTCATCTGTTACCATTTCTAGGGTTAGCTCATCGTGATTACGAAGGAAAATAGCCCACTGGCAATTTTCTGGGATATTAGGAGTGTTTTCCATAATTTCTACCATAGGGAAACGATCTTCAGTTTTGATTGCCATGAACATACGTGGCATAAGGGGAAAATGAAATGCCATCTGGCACTCGTCCCCAGTACCGAAATACTCTGCAGCGTCAGGAGGCCACTGATTTGCCTCGGCAAGCAAGAGTTTGTTTTTGAATTTGGAATCAACGTATTTTCTCAACTTTTTTAGAAATACATGAGTTTCAGAAAGGTTTTCGCAGTTGGTCCCTTCCTTTTCAAATAAATATGGAACAGCATCAAGGCGTAGACCATCTACACCTAAGCCCAGCCAAAAATCAACAACTTTTAGGATAGTTTTTTGGACGTCACTGCTATTGTAATTTAAATCCGGTTGGTGAGAGTAGAATCTGTGCCAGTAGTATGCTCTGGCTGTGGGGTCCCACGACCAGTTAGATATCTCAAAGTCTTTGAAGATTATTCTCGCATCTTCGAATCTCTCTGGGCTATCACTCCAGACGTAGAAATTACGAACTTTAGAATCGGGAGGCGCTCGTCGTGCCGCCTGAAACCAGGGATGCTGGTCAGAAGTATGATTTAGAACAAGTTCCGTAATTACCCTAATTCCGCGTTTGTGAGCTTCGTTAAGCAATTTCTTAAAGTCCCTCAGGGTGCCGTACTGAGGATGGATGTTCATATAATCTGCAATATCGTACCCATCGTCCTTAAGGGGCGAAGGATAGAAAGGTAGTAACCATATTGCGGTTATTCCAAGGTCCTTCAAATAATCCAATTTTTTAATTAGTCCTTTGAAGTCACCGATTCCATCTTCGTTAGTATCGTAGAATCCTTTGATGTCTAGTTCATATATTATTGCATCCTTATACCAGAGAGTATAGTCGTCTAAGGAGTCTTCCTTAACGATACTTACCATATGAAATCACCACGTGCAAGGATAACGCAAAAAATAGGCCACAATCGCCTATTTGTAAGATATACGGTAATTTAGCATCGACAAGAGCATTCGCAAGACCGATGGTACAAAACTTCACTCTATATTTTCTGGTACCGTTGTTAATGAATCCGTTAATTGATTTTACCTTAAAACACCTTGGTAATAATCATACATAAATTATATAATACTACTTCAACATTTGGCAATAAAACTAAAAGCCCTTTGCCTCTTAAGATCATTGAATGGTCACCGGAAGAGTGATAAATTTCAGCTTTCTGGATAATTCCGATATCCATCTTTTCGCCGAAGGTAAGCACAGAACTCTGTATAACAAATTGGGTTCCCATAGTATTACCGTCGACGGCTCTGAGGGGACATATTTTGGTGTCTGGGCCCCGCAAGCTATAGAAATTTCTGTAGTTGGCGACTTCAATTTATGGAACAACAAATCTCACTTACTGAAGCGGAGGACCGACAGTTCGGGGATCTGGGAGGGTTTTGTACCTGATGTAAAAAATGGTGCGCTTTACAAGTATCATATTCGAGGACCCCGCAGTTACGAGGCTAACAAGGGAGATCCCTTTGCTTTTTACTGGGAGCCTATTCAGGGCAGTTCACCTAGCGGGCCTGCTTCAATAGTATGGGATCTTACCTTTGGATGGAATGACGGGAAATGGCTAGACAGTAGGCACGTGAATAACAGTCCCAATGCTCCACTTTCTATATATGAAGTCCATTTGGGATCTTGGCGTAGGTATTACTCAGACGATGGCAAAAATTCATTTTTAACTTACAAAGAACTCGCTGAGCAGCTCTCTGAGTACCTTGTTGATATGAAATTCACTCATGTAGAATTGTTACCCGTTATGGAACACCCTTTCTACGGTTCATGGGGATATCAAACTCTAGGTTATTTTGCACCAACATCAAGGTACGGCAATCCGCAGGACTTTATGTTTCTGGTCAATACGTTACATAAAAAAGGGATAGGGGTGATATTAGATTGGGTTCCTTCACACTTTCCAACAGACGAATATGGATTAGTTTACTTTGATGGAACTAATCTATTTGAATACGAGGATTATAGGAAACGCTTTCAACCCGATTGGAATAGCTATATCTTTGACTACAACAAACCACAGGTTAGATCGTTTTTAACTAGCAGCGCAATATTTTGGTTAGATAAATACCATGCCGATGGCCTTAGGGTCGATGGTGTAGCTTCCATGTTGTATTTAGACTATTCGAGGAAAGAGAATGAATGGACTCCAAATCAATTTGGGGGTAGAGAAAATCTTGAAGCCGTTTCTTTTCTTAAAATGCTCAATGAGGCCGTGTACAGTTCTTACAGTGATGTCCAAACGTATGCAGAAGAATCAACTGCATGGCCACAAGTTTCGAGGCCTACTTACATGGGCGGATTAGGCTTTGGGCTTAAATGGAATATGGGGTGGACCCATGATACCCTCGATTATTTTTCAAAAGATCCGATAAATAGAAAGTATGAGCAAAACAAGATAACTTTTAGTATCTGGTATGCATTTTACGAGAACTTCATTCTCCCGTTATCGCATGACGAGATTGTATATGGCAAAAGGTCGATAATGAATAAAATGGCCGGAGATGTCTGGCAAAAGTTCGCAAACTTGCGGCTTCTGCTCGGATACATGTTCGCCCATCCTGGCAAGAAATTACTATTTATGGGAGCCGAATTTGCACAATTTAATGAATGGTACCATGAAAAGAGCCTTGATTGGCAGTTACTAGAATACGGACCACACAAGGGAATAAGCAACTTCGTGAGGGATTTGAATAGGACTTATAGGGAAGAGGAGGCACTTCACGGATTAGATTTTGACTCTAGAGGTTTTGAATGGGTGGATTTTACCGACTGGCAGAACAGTGTAATTAGCTTTTTGAGAAAGTCAAAAAATAATGACGGAGACGTTGTGCTGGCGGCGTTTAATTTCACGCCAGTACCACGAATAAATTATCGACTCGGCGTCCCCAGAGGTGGAACTTGGTATGAAATTTTGAACAGTGACGCAAAAGATTATTCTGGTAGTGGTCTGGGAAACTTAGGCAAGGTGGAGGCAAAACCGGAGTCTTCTCATGGAAGACATTATTGCTTAGATCTCCTTCTTCCGCCCCTTGGAGCTATTTATCTCAAAAACCCAAAATTAAAATCAAAATCAAAATTAAAACCAAAATAAGTTTGAAATAAAATTTAATTTGATTATTTGAGATTAGCCGATAATCCGGCTAGTAGAACCGAAGATTCACTTCAATTCGCTTGCCAAGTATAGACTCTACTGGCCAGTGGGGCACAATACTCAAGCCTTGAACTTTAGACTCGATCCCTTCTTCTGATTTTGAGACTGTTTTGATTGGAATCAACCATAAACTCGTACTCGGGGAGAAAATAAATTCTAATGAGAAGCCCATTTCTTCGTATTTGATTTTAATACTATCACATTTTTCAACCTCACGAATTCTATCGTAGGCTTTGACAAATTTTGGATCACCCAGTGAGCCTAAATTTATTTCAGAGGCAAAGATACCCCATAGCATACTCTTGTTTGATTCAGTTGTAAGTAGGTAACTCACACTTAAAGAGGGCCGTGCCCTATTCATATCAATTATTTTTGTTACTGCAAATTTTGCCTTTCCACCTATAGCGGTGTCCTGTAGCAGCGATTGCCTAGAAAGAATAAACTGAATGTCCTTTCTTCGCTTCATTATGTTTTCAATTCGGCAATTTTGAACTGATAGTGGAGCGAGCTCTACGAATTTCTGATTTTCGAAATTTGCGATATCCGTATGTGCGTGCAAAATATAGTCCCTAAATGAGTATCGTGGGTATTTGTCATAAATAATATTTGTATGAAAGTTCCTTCCCTTAATTTTTCCTCTAACTCCTGTGACAATCGAACTGATTTTCTTGCCCATAGGTCCTGACTGATTATTGATAATTTCAGAGTGGTAAGACTCCCCGATCCTCGTTATGGTATCGGCAACATTCACAGCTTTTGGTTTAAAATCTATCTCTTGAATTGTCCCACCATCGCGCGCAGATATATATATTCCCAGCGAATGGGAGTCGATAGAAATAATCCCGTTCGCCTTACGTTTGATTTCAAGTCCTCCGTTTTCTTTTCCCTTTCGCTTACCCTCGCCCTTTCCCTTATTCATTGCCCCATCAAGGATTTTCTGAGCATTAATAAGATGCCTGTAGGCAGTTTTTCTCAATTCTGGAAGATAAAGTCCTCCGAAAACGCCGTGCCAATAGACATCATTAAATTGACTTTTCCAAAGCTCCATCCTTGCAGAATTTATTTTCTTTAGTGTAAGAGGTGTTCTGCCTCTCCGTCTAACCAAAGGATAGGAGGCATCTATTTCCGAGCTGACACCAAGCATTCTTGAATACAATCTCCCTGACTCTAGATACTTGGAGAGGAACATTCTCCAATACCCTTTTCTATAGGAGGACGAATTAGATTTTGATTGAACAGACAGAGACCAGCCGTCCATCTCATCGTACGACCCCGCAGGTAGATAAATGGGCCCAGACAAATTGACCAGCTCTTTTAGATATTGTCCGAGAGTTATAGTTCTTAACCATCTACTGTTAGATTCAATTAATTCAAAAAAAGATTCAAGCCATTTCTTCTCAAAGACTAAGCGATAAGTGTCAGGCCATCCTCCAAATTTTTCTCCATCATCAGCAAAAACCGCTAACTTAGCTGCTTCATTTTGCAAGTAAGGATTATTTTTGAGAAAAGTAATGACAGATGCTGGACTTTCAAACGGAATAAGATACCTCAATTTCTTTAAAATTGGGAAAACAGTTACAGTAGAACCTCTACTCTCAGTAAAAAAAGGTTGGAAGCAGTCCGGGTAATCTAATCCACTTCTGATGAATAGACTGTCATCAAGAAGTGTAAATTTCACTCCACATTTCTGCAGGATCTCAGGCAGATTAGGTTCCCAAATACGTTCAGCCAACCAGCAACCTTCAGGATTAGTTCCTAAAAGCCTCACGAGGTAAGATTTCATAAAATTTGTTTGCCCTACAATATCTTTCTCCGGTAAAACTGAAAATATTGGCTCATAAAACCCTCCTCCAAGAATCTCAACTTGCTCAATGTTAATCATATGCCTCAGCTTCGAGATAAATTCTGGATATTTTTTTTCTATCCAACTCAAAAGGTAGCCGGTATAATGCAAGGTGATTTTTATTTTGGGGTACCGCGAGATAGTTTCGAGAAAAGGTAAATATGATTTTCTATAGATTTTGTCGATAATTTCTGGATTATTATCGACTGGTTGGTGGTTGTGAATCACGAGACTTAATGACATCATACTCTTTTCTTTTCACCAGCTCCAAAATCGTCTGTCATCTGTTCTCTTTTGAATATACGGATAGGCTGTAGGGAGAAAATTTTATCCTTGCATTATTGGATACTATATTTCCGCTATCCCTGCCCGGCCTTTCAAACTCAGATTTGCTAGCGCTATTCGAGGAACTGTAAATCTGAATCCAAGAGCCGTTCTCAGGAAATATAATATCGGATTCGTCCATTCCGAGATTATAGACTAGAAGCAACTCTTCCATACTTGGTTTCCATCTTTTCATAATCAATAGGTTCTTGTCTTCTATTGCAGTTACATCCATATTGGATCGAGCGCCTTCTCTTAAAGCTGCGTGATTTTTCCGCAACTCTATGAGCTGCCGATAATGTTCAAACAAGGACTGTTTTGATGGATCCTCCTCTCTTTCAGCTAAATTAATCTTTGAATTTTGAAAGGTTGAAATGTCCTGGGGATCTATATCATAATCCCACCCAAAGGCCTCAAATTCTTTCTTCCTCCCTTCGCACACTGCCTTAGCTAATTTGGGGTCTCCATGACTAGTAAAATAATAGAATGGATTTGTTTCCCCGTACTCCTCGCCCATGAAAAGGAGGGGGACATAAGGCGATAACAATACCAATCCTGCAGCCATCTTTAAGGCGGCAGGTTGAACCAGCCTAGATAGCCTAAGGCCATCGGCGCGATTACCTACTTGATCATGATTTTGAAGGGAAACTATGAATTTGTCTGTCGAGAGGTAATTTGATTTGGCTCCGTGCATTCGCTTTCTATAATGTGAATATCTGCCATCATAGACAAAGCCGTTAGTGAGCGATTTCAGAATGTCATTAAACTGGCCAAAATCACTATAAAAACCTCTTCTCTCCCCTGTTATGAATGAATGTATAGAGTGGTGAAAATCATCCGACCACTGAGCATCCACTCCATAACCGCAGTTATTTTTAGGAGTAACGATTCTTGGATCATTAAGGTCACTCTCTGCCATTACTAGAATCTTTCTCCCTAACAATTTGGAATGAGTGTGAGCCATTTTGCTTATCTCTTCAATAATATTAGTCGGTGAAAAATCAAAAATACCATGTATGGCATCAAGCCTTAAGGCATCAATATGAAAATGAGTTAGCCAATAAATAGCGTTATTTATAATAAATTGACGTACTTGATCCGAGCCCGGCCCGTCATAATTGAACGCCAACCCCCAAGGCGTTTTATATCTGTCACAGAAGTAAGGTCCAAAATCAGAAAGGTAATTTCCTTCCGGCCCCAGATGATTGTATACTACATCTAGCACTGTCGACAGTCCCTTCATGTGACAAGCATTTACTAATTTTTTTAAACCTTTAGGACCTCCATAAGAATTCTGTGGAGCATAGATGTAAG
>DASWDL010000306.1:0-4064 GCA_036395315.1 Nitrososphaeraceae archaeon | reverse complement strand
TTTTTTAACCGCGATATTGTTTCGATCAAAGACTTTTCAAAAGATGACTTGGAGTTTGTTTTCGATGCAACGGATAAGATAAGGACCCTCAAAGCAAATGAGAGGGGTCAACTAGGTTCTGCCAGAACTCTTGGGTACGTCTTTTACGAGCCCAGTACCCGAACGAGGATGAGCTTTGAAGCAGCAATGGCCTCCATAGGTGGCAGTTCTCTAGGGATATTTGATCCGCGATATTCGTCAATCGAGAAAGGAGAAACTTTGTACGATACCATTCGGACAATGGACCTGTACGCAGACGTTCTACTTCTTCGACACCCTATGGATGGTTCTAGTAGGTATGCGGCAGAAACATCCATTCATCCTGTTTTCAATGGCGGAAGCGGCAGCGAAGAACACCCCACACAGGCAATGCTTGACCTTTACACCATGAAAAAAGAGAAAAAAAATATCGACGGACTTAAGATCTGCATTCTAGGCGACCTAAAATATGGGAGAACAGTATACTCCTTGTTATACGGACTTATTCACTACAATGTCGAAGTATTCCTTGTTTCACCCCCATCTTTGCGTCTTCGAAAGGAATCAATATACGGACTAACAGATAAGCTGAAGATTACTGAACTTTCAGAACTTGACGACTCGCTCCTGCATAATATGGACATCTTATATGTTACGCGGATACAACGAGAGAGATTCCCTGATATACAGGAATATGAAAAAGTAAGAGGTACATATGTCATAGATTCGGCGATACTAGAAAGGCTAAAACCTGATGCCGCCATCATGCACCCCATGCCTCGAGTTGACGAGATATCCAAGGATGTAGATTTAACAGAAAATGCCGTCTACTTCAAACAAGCTGCATATGGAAAAGAATTAAGAGCCGCTTTACTCGCACTAGTTCTCAATGAGTCAGGCATATAGCTCTGCAGCAAACTTTGGAACGAGTACTATTTGCTTTTGTATAAACTTGATAGGAATTTGCGTCAAGTCAAAGTAAATTTCAAAGATCATTTTGCTTCCTGAACAAGAAGATTATACCCTTGCTGCTGTCATCGAATATAGGTAAGCCACATTTTGCTCAGTTTTCGGTCCTTTCCACGAACAATTTTTTCATAGTATCCCTGTAATTTTTTGGTGATATTTCCAACTTTACCATCGGCGACAACCCTACTATCAACTTCTGTAATAGGTTTGATCTGGGCTGCGGTACCACTTAGAAAAGCCTCGTCTGCTACAAAGAGTTCATCTCGTACAATATCGCGGACTTCAAATTCTAGATCTCTCTCCTTACATATGGTTAAAATGCTACTTCTCGTAATGCCATCTAGAGGCCCCGTATTTATTGGAGGAGTTATTACCATCTTGTCCTTTACTATGAAGATATTCTCCGCAGTACCCTCTACTACCTTACCTTCCGCATTGAGCATGATTGCTTCATCATAACCAGCTCGAATTGCTTCAACCCTCGCCAGAGCCGAGTTCGCATAATTGGCAGTAGCCTTGGCACGCATAGGCATACATCTATTATCGATGCGCAGCCACGAAGAAGTCATTACCTTTATACCATCGGAGTTTGAGTTTGACTTAAGGTATTCATCCCACCTCCAGAGAGCAATTGATACTGATACTTTATTAGGTAAAGGATTTACACCCATCTTACCATATCCATAATAAGCAATTGGACGGATATACCACTCATCAAGACCATTTACCTTAATAGTTTCTAAAATCGCATCCTCAATTTCCTTATTTGTTTGTTCAAAGCTCATGTAATACATTCTGCCGCTCTCGATTAACCTCTTGACGTGATCTTGGAGTCTGAAGACAGCATATCCATTAACTGTTTTATAGCAGCGAATGCCCTCAAACACGCCTGTGCCGTAATGTAATGCGTGAGTTAGAACGTGAACTTTCGCTTCGTCCCATTCGTAGAAGATCCCATCAATCCATATTTTTCCTCCCTTCATGTTTTCTTTACTCCATGAATTTCATTTCTCTTTGCATGTACAGCTCGCACGGCATCAGATACGTTGGATTCATCAACAACTATTAGGATCCTAGATGTTTCTTCCTGGGCGTCCAAATTTAAGATGTTTATTTTATGTTCACCTACCGTACTGCTGGCTGTGGATGCAATTCCGGGAATCTTCCACATGTCATCTCCGATCAGGGTTATGACTCCTCTTCCATACGTGATTTCAAGTTTTTGATAGAAGGCTCTAAAGTGACGTTCCTGCCGCCTAACATACTCCCCGTCCAAGAAAAGCAATCTGGTAATTTCAACACCATCTTTCCTATAGGGTGATAGTTTTACAAAGTCATGATATTGCTTATCACTTTCGAGCATAGCCAACATATGTGAAGCAGCCATACTCTCCATTCGAACGATTGCGCAATTTTTCTTACCAGTTACTATTTTGAGGTGATTAGAGGATTCTTCAACTCCATGTTTAAGTATAGTAGTAACGTCCTTAGGGTTCTTCATGTTAGTAATCACGATGGGAATTTCCAGACCATTATCATCGATCTCCTTTATTGCAATAGGATCAAGTATTTTCATACCAAACATTCCTGCCAACTTTGCTTCATTGTAGGATAATTTCCTAACGAATTCCAGATCCTGTTTAACTATCTTCGGATCGGCACTTAGTACAACGTTATCCTTCTCGAAGTCTAATTCAGCATCATATTCCCCAGCTAGAAGTATAGCAACATCAGCAGCAGTTCTATCCGAACCTCCTCTCTCGTAAGTGGTCTCAAGCCCATCGACTGTCTTACCTATAAAGCCTCCTATAGTAACTATGTTATTTTTTTCAATTAATTCCTTAAGATAAGCACTCCGTTTATTTGATTCATCAGATAGAAATGATGCTGCTTCAAAGTTATCATCTGTTATAATCGGCCAATTTTCTATTTTTACATGATCAGAGGAGAGCCCCTTGTTTTTTAGGATATAATCCATTAAATAAGACATTGGTATTTCCCCACTATAGGCCAAAGTCCTTGCCCTGGTAACGTCAACAAACCTACGGTTTTCTGCTGCCTGCTTCAGAGAAATTATAACTTGTTTATGGAAATTGCCGAGATCAACAAGGAATAAGTCACAAAGAGACCTTGAGAGTTGGTCAGAGGCTATTTTTTCATAGACATCCCTCAAAATATCTATTTCTACGGGATTTGAATTGGAATAATTCCGACCTACATGGATCGCCACGTCTGTCATAGATACTGTTTTTCCATTGTAATTTGTCAATGGCGCTGAAAAAACAGCTACTATTTTAGATTGTGACATTTCTTGGATTACTCTATCAATAACATCTGAGACGCCAGATCCATCCACGCCTAGCGCACTTCCACCAAATTTCATAACTGTGACACGCTTCAACGTAATAATCCTTAAAATTTTCATGATTTCATCCATATATTAGGTATCCCATCAACCGGCGGCAAGCTGGAATGCCACAAATTTAATATCCACATATAAAAGGGAAAACATATTCCCATGCAAAAGCATTTGAAATCACCTTATTTGTTGTGGAGGTTTATTCTTCCAGGTTGTTTTTACTCATCGACTGCGAATAGTGATCCATGCAATAACCAGTCATTAACATTTGAAAATAGAATAACATCGGCCATAGCAAATGTTGGGGAAAATTAAATTTGTTGAGGAAGATAAACCCGGCGCGTTTTGAAAATATTTCAAGATTAAGCATAATCATTGTCGTTATTCTGTTAATCGGTACAATGTATGGAATCGCTGCGGCTTTGCGTTTAACTTACGTATACGATAACGCTAATATTCTCACGCCATATTATAAAACTGTAATTGATAAATATCTTCGTGAGGTAGACGCTGCAACTTCAGCAGAAATTGTAATTTACACAATCCCAAGTTTTGTCGGTCATGGTATAATCAAGGATGGGCATGAAATCAATGACAGGGACATGCTAGCAAATTACCTGTTCAACGAAGTTCCTTTAAATGGTATCAAGGGGATTGGAAAGCAAGGCAAGGATAATGGCGTCTTGGTTTTATATTCCCTTAAATCTGATTCGGCTGG
>DASWDL010000305.1:0-4061 GCA_036395315.1 Nitrososphaeraceae archaeon | reverse complement strand
ATGATAAGGTGTTTGAGAACGGCGCAGAATCTAGTTTTTTAAATTCACGATGGTTTGTTAATGGTAGATGTAATATTATAAGCAATGTCATTGACAAAAACTTGGTAGACTGCTCAGCAAAATTTGCATATATTTTTGAGGATGAACAAGGAAATGTTATACGAATATCATTCAAGGAGCTTGATAAACAGGTGAACAAAGTAGCAGCTGCGTTACGATCGATAGGGGTAAAGAAAGGAAATGTTATTGGGATTTTTTTACCAATGATTCCAGAAGCTATTTTTTCAATATTGGCCTGCTCCAAAATTGGAGCAGTACTCTGCACTCTATTTTCAGGGTATGGTAGCCGCGCGCTTCATTCCCGTTTAACGGACTCGAATGCAGGATTTCTCATAACAACTAACAAAATGAAACGGAAGGGCAAGCTTATTGATCAACAGCAAACATGGCTTAAAGCAGTTGAAGAATCAAATGTTTCTAAGGTGATCACAGTTGGTGAATCCGACCACCATAGCGATAATATGCTTATAGGATACAATGACCTCTTAGAGACTTCAACTGAAACTTATTGTGATACAGAAGTAATGGATTCAGAAGATCCTTTGTTCATTTTGTATACTTCAGGGACTACGGGGTCACCAAAAGGAACCATCCATGTCCATGGTGGTTTTATGGTAGTTGCAGCGCAACAGACTGCTTATACAATAGATCTTTTTTGGTATGCCGATATTGGTTGGATAACTGGTCAAACTTGGGTTGTTTATGGCAGTCCCATTGTTGGGGGAATGGCTCTAATCTATGATGGTGCACTAACTTATCCTCAACCATATACTTGGTGCGATCTAATCTCCAGACATAAAGTTTCAATCTTCGGTGCTTCCCCCACAGCTATAAGGTCCTTTATGAGTAATGATAATTATGTTAAAAATTATGAATTCCTTTCTTTAAGAACATTAACTGTTACTGGCGAACCCATAAACAAAAGCGCTTATTTGTGGTACAAGAAATTTGTGGGCAAAGACCGCTGCCCTATAATTAATCTGTCTGGCGGTACCGAAATAGGTGGAGCAATTGTGAGTACTTCGCCCTTGTTCTCATCTAAACCATGTTCGGTCGGAAAACCATTGCCAGGATTCGATGCCACAGTTTTTGATGAATCTGGTAATGAAACAAGCGATGGCTACTTAGTTATAAGAAAGCCTTGGCCATCTATGACAAGAGGTATTCTAAACAATCGACGAAAGTTTTTCGATACTTACTGGTCTACAAATAAGAATATATGGTATCATGGCGATCTCGTCCAAATTGATTCTGACGGATATTGATATATCATAGGAAGAGCCGACGATCTAATCAAAGTATCTGGACACAGAATAGGACCTGCCGAAATAGAAGATGCCATAATGGCTCATGACGCAGTAATGGAATGTTTAGTAGTAGGTGTTCCTGACAAAATTACCGGTCAAGCGATATTTTCATTTGTGGTCTTGAAGAAAAATAAGGTGGATAAGGATGCCATTTCGCAACAAATAATCAGTCAGATTGAGTCCCAAGTAGGAAAATTTGCCTGTCCAAAAACTATCAGTTTTGTCAAAGACCTTCCTAGAACCAGTTCAGGCAAGCTCTTACGCCGGCTATTTAGGAACAAACTCATGAGCACCTAGAAGATTAATAATTAATATTTTTTACGACGGTGGACATCGCCTTTCTAAAACCATTACTTTTTTTTCTCATCTAATAAATTTATATCATGCATCCCTCGCAAGCAGGTTTTAAGCTGCATTGAGATGAGCTGGGAATGATACAATATTCTGAGGTGCGAATCTATAGTGATATTTTCCAATAAAGATCAATTATGAGAATCAGAAGTAAGTTAGTTACCAAAAATCTCTCAGTTTGTTATATTTTGGTCTTTGACACTCTACTTATACCATGTATTAAATAAAATATCGAGGAACTTTTATGAATAAAATAGATCTAAGCATATTTGCAGGATTGCTCGCCTCGTTAGCAATTGTGGGTATTGTCACGACCTCTGTGCCTGTATTTGCCGATACTGTCAATTGTAAGGACAACGGGGATAACAATTGCAACAACACAGTAATAGTTCAGAAAATCACTATCAATAATAACTGTAACATTATAAATGACAACAAGGACCACAGTAGTTATAATGTAAACGTTAACCAGTTACAATGTTCAAATCAATACGCAAATATTTATGGCTCATTGATTAATGCTCCTATATTCAATACCATCTTCGGAGATGGCAGGATTCTTCAAGATCCTTTCGCCCCGATCTCTTAGACTCTCCCAACAAAAAGTGTCGACTGAAATCAGTGCCTAATTTGCCATATGTCGTATAGCGGCTTCATTCTTGAATCTATTATTTCGTTAAGATTTAGTCAAGACTATATAGATGGCCTTGCATTGTTATTTTTGTATATATGGTTTCAATTTATCTAAGAAAGCGTTGGAAATTGATTCTAATACTAGCGACATTGTGGCTTGTATTTTTATTTCCTATTCCGCTATTTCCTTTTTGGGGAATTCATTTAAGCAGCGATTCAATACAAACTGTATTAATAATTAGTCTGATCGTGTCGATTCCGTTTACTTTTTTGGCCATATTCATGAAGCCCACAGAACACGGAGTTCAAAAATAAAAAAATGCATGTATGTTGAACATTTTGTATATCTAGCCATCCAGCATCTCTAATATAGCATCAGCGGCCGCGTCAGCACCGTTTTGGCCAATAACCCTTTTCATACTCGCGTTTATTTTTTCTTCTATCAAAAACTCTAGCCTAAAAATATCTGTATATTTGTAGCCAAGCCTTTCTGCATTTTGTTCCTGTTCAAAGTGATTTCGAATTGGAATAAAAATACCCGGAGTCCCATAAACAATAGATTCGTCCATAGTTGATCTTCCAGCTAAGGAAACCACCAGGTCAGCGGCATATATATATTCATGCAAGTTCGGGACGAAGCCAATGTTTCTAATATGGGTATTGTCTATTTCAGTTTTTTGTACTGACGGCCCTGATGTGACAACTAACTGCAAATCCATTTTTCTTAGTAAGTTCTTGTATGCCTTTATCATCATTGCTATCAGGTGCCTTCCCGCAGCGGTTCCCCCTATAGTAACTATTATCGTTTCCTTATCCATCCCAAATCTTTTCCGCAAAGCATCTCTATCGGTAATACTTAATTTTCGTACGATAGGACCGACATATCTCAGGTTATCTCTATTATCCCCATAATCAGGTATAATTACTCGATGGCATCCTTTTATAATATTATGCAGCGACCTATTCATTCTTGTTTCTAAAAATGAAAAGGGGCCGTTGAGAAAGTGAGTTTCGGTTAGATCTGTTATCAAAATTCTCTTCCTTTTTTTCCTTTCACCAATGGCAAGGGATGCGAAGTCTTCGTCGCTAATTATAGTACAATCTTTATAATTGTCTACTATACCTTGGGCAATAGTCTTACATTTTCTATAAAAGAGAACATATTTCAAAATCCAGCTCTTTATGGAGGTCAATTCCATTGAATCGTTAACATTAAAATTATGAGCGGCGTATAAATCAAGGGCATTATATCCGTTGGCCTGAAAGATGTCGACTGCAGGTTTCCCGGTAATGAATAAGAATTTCTCCTTTTTAATCGAAGATATTTGATTACATATTGCTAAATCCCTCGTAGCATGGCCCAATCCAATAGGGCTGGTAAAAAAAGTAATCATATGAGTATCCTTTCATTGACAGGAGTGATTGGAGGCGGCGACCAACGAAGATTACGAAACATACAATTTATTTAAACATGTCTCAAATACCTCGCTAATTCAATTTAGTCAATGATTGAATAAGCCTGTTCTAGCTCTCTGAACGAAGTGCCGTCCGCCAAGTTTGGTGGATACTTGTCTTTTGAACTCATTGTATCCATCCAAGTCCTCCAATGCTGTGAGAAAGATTACCTTTAGTTTGCAGTCTACCTTATAATTTCATTATATATTTCGAACCCAGACATATTGGGCATTTTAATATAAGACGGCAAAAGCA
>DASWDL010000304.1:0-2908 GCA_036395315.1 Nitrososphaeraceae archaeon | reverse complement strand
TATTATGCCATAAGCAATAAAATATTAAAAGGGGTAAAATTATGGGCCAAGGCCAGTTATGTCGCATTGAAGAAAGCGGCCTTGGCCCTTTTCTGGGGTCTGGTGTTGACTTTCATTGGGTCAACAAAATATTAATAAATTAAAATCAAAAAAACTTGATTTCTAGTTTACAAGTCGTTGAGTTAAAATCGATGGGCCAGTTTGTTAGTAATGATCACCCACCGATTGTTATGCCTCGCAGGTTTTTGCAGCGGCTCTAGCGTTAATGTCCTTTAATAGACAACAAAATAGAAAAGGCTTGGAATCAAAAAATGTTGATTTTCAGTTAACCAGTTGTTTAGTTAGGAACCGATGGCCAGTTTGTTGGCAACGATCATCCCTGGGCCCCCGCCAAATTACATTTCTATCTGTGAGTCCGTTTTGCGCAAATGTGTTCTGCCATTATCAGTAAGTCTAAATTCACGAGGTCTCATGTCTATTATGATGTAACCTGTCGTATCTGCGTAAGTGCGAAGGGTTGCGCCTAAATCAGGACCATGTACATCCGCGATACCAAAACTACCGTGATCCTTTCTCTTTGGTATATCGTCAATGTTAAAAACTGGATCTAGGTCACCTTTATTTTTTACACTATCTCTAAGTCGAATAACCAATTCTTTCTCCAGATGACGTTGCCACTGATTATATGCTTCCCCAGTAAGCAATGTCAATTCATTTATCGAATGAGTATTAAAATATTAAAATATTGAAGGAGGGAAACTGACTAAGACACTCAAAAGCATTTATTTTAATGAAAGTCCAACAGCTTATCAAGAACTCTGTCATGCATAGTAAAAGGTGCCAAAATGTGTGTAAACCGTTGAGGTGATTGTTAATTTATCGTTACTCAAATGAGGTCTAAACCCAAGTAATGCTAAAATATTTGAGTTGTGGGTAAAAAGCACCCAACAAGTCATCTTTGGGTTGCTACGGTATTACCCCCTTAGCAAAGAACCGTGGCAGCCCTTTATTATTAAGTCCTAGTTTTAAATAATTTGTAGGCGGGTATTGGATAGTGTCGAGAGCGAGTAATGTTGTACGCAGAAAAAGAACTGGTAGGGGGAATATCTGTGGACCTTGTTCCGACGAGCGCCATTCCGAATGTAGGAGTACTAGTTGTACTTGCAACGATTCAAGCCATGAAGATTAGTAAAATTCTGTTTTTTGTCCGTGCGTTTGTAGGTTCCAATTCCAACTAATAATCGATAAATCACTTGCAAAAGAAGGAGAGGCATACCATAGTACTGGATTAATAATGATAAGATGCTGGATACTCTTATGGATTGTAAATGTGGTCGTGCATTAGTTTGTATTAAATGTAAAGACATACCAGACCGATGTGAGTGCGATAAAGAGACACTACCCGCGGGATATGATTATACAATGACCGAGGTAGATCAGTCGATCAAATAGCAATATAACTTGTAAGAGAGGAAGGGAGGGCAGTAAAAATTATAAACGAAATCCTCGTATTTTTTGGAACGACTTCTAAACGGGGAGTCGTCTAATAGCAAATTCACTCTGGTGAGTCGTGTGGTAGTGGCTCACGAGGGTTTTATATCTTAGGCTGGCCATTTAACAAAATCTATTTCCCGTAGGCATTTCTACAACATTATGGATAAGTGTATTTGCGGTCGTGAAGAAGTTTCTAGTGGATACAATTTATTTCCCGCTGATTGCACGTGTCACATGGTTCATGAGAACGCAATGGGAACATAATATTGGGGACTATGTATTCTTCCTAGAAATGAATACCCCGTGAGTGCAAGCAGGGGAAGGACAATAAGCAGCGTCACTAGATGCGCCAATTGTGGATGTTCACTTATAGGTGGAGTCAAATCCCTAAAGTGGAATCAACAGGATTCTGGCCAGCAGGTGAAGGAGGGTAACTATACCGCGTCTACTTCAACAGGATCCGTAAATGCAAGTACGACCTTCGCTATCGTGAAATAGAATAAGAAAAGAAGCTCACGAAGATAGATAATTAGTTAAAGTAAATTTATGAAGGTGTCCGGCTTGCATATCGACTTGGCAGACGATAGTACTCATACTCACCAGACACCTTCAATTATAATCGAGATAATTAGTTAAATAGTCTTAGTTAAACATGGACTGGACTGAACCCTTTTTTAAGAATGATGGGTGTTAAGTACTTGATGAGCACAGTATCGCAATATCATTGTGATAAATGTGGCGTGGAATTTCCTAGTATAGCATCACTAGAAGTTCACAATTGGACCAAACATTCAAAGAGATGACCCAGAAGATAGGATAATTGGTTGAATAACTCCAAGCCAAAGCGAGCATATATCGCTGGCTGGCTGCTGTCGAGATAGGGATGAGGTTAAAGTTATCCGTTTTTTGATATGGAATATGAGAGGCGACTTAAATAATTCTCGCACGAATAAGATAAGGATATCATATTACCCATAGGCATACTGAACCGGTAGACAATTCGGCAGCCAGTCAAAAATAATTAGCGTATACAGATTCTAGGTTACACACTTTCTTTTTATTACATCATACTTAATCAAATAACTACGTCTAATTCTTGATGGACCGGTGTTTCATGATCGCATTCCAAGGAGCAGCATCGGTCCATCAGGTTTTAAAGTTTTGATTTTGAAATCAGAACTGATTTATATTTTGGAAAATCATGTTAATCACTGGCTGTCTGGGACTAAACTTCCCTCAATCAGAGTATTAGCAGCCAGTACCGTCCGAACTATGGACTGTTGGAGGAGTGCCTAAAATACTCATTTTCTTATACGTTTAGAATGAAAGTCTACGCAGTTTCCGAGTTCGAACCTATGGCAAGCACGGAGTTTGAGAAAGTCTTTGATTCTAAAGAAAAGGCTATTAATTTCGT
>DASWDL010000303.1:0-3350 GCA_036395315.1 Nitrososphaeraceae archaeon | reverse complement strand
CGCAATTACAAATCCAAACTGGTTAGCACAAGTTAAATGAGATTTTCCAAGAGTTAGATATTGAACTTTTATGCACATAAATAACTGACAAATCAAATAATGTATTGTGTATAATGCATAGACACTTGTACCACATTGTTTATCTACTCATATGATCAAAATTGTCGTACGAAATGAAAGTTGAAATTTTGTTTCTTTTAGCGTTCTTCTTGGCAGGAGGATTAGTACTGGGTAATCTTAACGCAATGTCTTTAGCTCAGACTGATTCTTCTCTCAGCACAAACGAGACTATGCCGGCCTTATCAAATACGATTGCAAATACTTCATCAACAGACACCATACCTACTGCACAATCGGTTTTTGATACTGGCGTAATGTCATTACCTTTCTCAGTAAAAGGTGTGATTATTTTTATTCCAGACGAAGCTCATCATCCTCCAGCGGATCAAAAGACTATAAGTCCAAAAAACCCTAATTATCTTCCTGCGACTCTCGAAATTCCAGACGGCACAGAAGTAGCTTTTGTTCATGACGATCCACAGCATGTACATTTAGGGATAATCAAAGATAAGGACGGAAGTGAGGCATGGACTACTATTCCTGTGAAAGCTCCTGATGGTTCTGATACAAAGATACTGAGTGCTTCTGGATCACCTTATAGCATTTCAGATAAACAATATACTCCTCCTATGGAAGGAAAAATTATAGTTACTCCTGAAAAATCAACAGGCACCCTTACAGTGGGTGGATTCTTTTGTCCTACCAATCAATTGCCTGATTGCAAGTCTCAATTCTCCAAAGCAGGATTTCAGCTTCTCTCAGAGCACAATTTCGTAACAAAGTCGGTTCAAAAAGATATTAGCGGTGATAATACACTTTTGATCTACTCTACTACACTTCCTGTAAAAGATGCTTTACCCATTCTAGGCCCAATAATTAAATCGTTACCTTATAAGTAACTATTAATAGAATAAAATTGCTGTAGGATGCCATCTGGCAAATAAAGTTACGCCGTCATTCAGAGGACACCGAAACCTTGTATGGAGACTTGGTTAAACTGCTCACTGTTTCTTCCACCAACTATCTGCTACAGTGTCGCGACACCGCCAGGTTATTTCTCTTGAAGATGTGATGTAGATATCCTTTCACATAATCATATTGTTTAATGAGGTCTATGCCCGAAGATATCACTATTATTCTAGAATATACAGCGTAACTCCTTAATAATGAATGCTAGGGATTTTGACTGGAAAATCATAAGAATTAACTATTGTTGTTCAAACGTTACTGCTCGAGTGGATGGAGTACTTCAACACATCACATATCGTTTAAATATTAGGTGCTCCTAATTAGGTGAGCCTAAAACCATGTTAATACATAAGTCAATCCAAGAAGAAGGTAACAAGTTAGATTTATTTCGAGAACTGTTAAATAACGTATCTTATCGCATAATTGTCTCTACTATTGATCATGCAAAATCTGTGGCAGACATTTGTTCGGAAACTAAGATTCCGTTAAGCTCTGCCTATAAGAAGATTAATTTACTTGCTAAACATGGTTTAATTCAAATAGATAGAATAAATATTGATAGCGGTGGTAAGAGGGTAGTATTCTATAAGAGCAAGGTGAAGCGAATCCAATTCGGGTTAGAGGGTGACGATATATCAATTCAGTTCGAAAATTCTCTTATAGCCAAGGCCGTATAGGTTTTGATTTAAATTAAGCCTCGTTGAAAGAGGCTTAGTATTTTTTTCACATCCTGTCCGTAAATTTTTTCTAATATTAATGGGAATCTCCTACTTTATCAACAAAATTCGGCAGACCCACCCAATAAAAATGTGGATACGATTTTCTATTTTAAACTAGTCCTCTAATTTATTTTCGAGTATGATAAGTGCAATTTTCTATTCCGAGAATACAATATTCCAAATAATTGCTTCGATAGAGTTAGTTATCAATGACGAGATCGATCTAGTAGGCTCGGAAGATCGAACTCCCGAGTTTAACCTCGCATATTTGTGGCAGGTAGTATTTTTGCAACTAACTGCCAAAATAGGCCTAATTTCTCGGCGAAGGAATGTAATAATATGTTAGGAGGGCGCTAAAAAATCAAGATAAGTGTACTTGCTGCATCACCTTATGGAGTGTCAGTCAATTTGATATATCAAAATATGATATATGTTGTGACTATGAATCTTTACAATACCTACTTCATTTTTTTTGGCTCCATAAAATGACAATCTTAATAATCTATTACTCGTAGTGTAAGATCCTAGAATGCATCGCATTATCACTCCTGCCGAGTCGCTTGGGACAGAGAAGCTATATGTTGAAACAGCTGATGCTGAACATATAGAGATGTATCTGAAAGCAATGTGGCGTATTCTAGAGAAGGGGCAGGAAATTAAAATTGTTTCGATAGCTAAAATACTTGACATCAAACAACCCTCAGTTGTTCAGATGCTGCACAAGCTGAATAATTCGAAGTTTATCAAATATCAGGTAGGCATTGCTTCCATTAAATTGACTCCCAAAGGGGAAGCGATAGGCAAGCATATGATGCGAAATACAAGGCTTTTGGAAGTTCTAATGAGGGATTCCCTCAAGATTGAAATCGACGAAGAAATGGTATGTGGCATAGAACACCACATGAAACCTATCTTCACTGATGCACTATGCACATTACTGCGACATCCTGAAACTTGTCCACATGGTAACATCATACCAAAAGGTGATTGTTGTCGAAATTGAGTTTAATATCGAATTCTTACCTAGTTGGGGATCAAGTCAAACAAACATTCACTCTTACTGATTTTTATCAAAGTCTGCCATAGATTTCCTAGCGGTTTCTATCGCTTTTTGTTTTCGAGGCCTGATAATAAGAATATAGGTTGATCCTAGTAGATACACTGCTAGAAGTAGTATTTGTGCAATAACAGTTTCTAGTGTAGGATGAATTCCAGTCATATTTGCTAGGTTAATATCTAGCCTAGGAATCACCCCAATCATGTGAGTTGTAGAAATGTATCCAACCTCCTGGAATGATCTCACCGCGTTCCCAATGAACGCAATAGACATATATGCTCCTACACCCATGGTTAATGCGAACAAAACTCTTAGCGGTAACTTCTTCCCTAGCTTTCTTATTAAAAATACAATTCCTACTATTATTCCAAGACCTAGAAACAATCCTGAAATTACATAAATTTCCATGTATTTTGCGAAGGACAACATTGCCTGGTAGAAAAGCACGGTTTCGAATCCTTCCCGATAAACGGTGAAGAACGAGAGCATGATGAATACCATAACGCTCCCACTAGTCGTAGCCATCCAGACTTTTGCCTTGACAA
>DASWDL010000302.1:0-10059 GCA_036395315.1 Nitrososphaeraceae archaeon | reverse complement strand
GGCTCTTATTTTTTCCCACCACTTGCAGCTAATGATAAAACCACTTTGGAAATTCGTGTGATTAATGGAATGTGAAACATTTTAATGAAAATGAAGAGCCTAGAAAATTCTTGAATGTCGTATCGTTTACAAGGGACGTAGTTTACTAATTTGTGGTAATTGGAGTAATATCTATTTGAGTGCTGTACCTTACAAATTAGATTTATTGAACAATGTATTATGTTTCAAATCATATCGTGAATCCTTCGTTATATGACTCCATATCATTAAGAACATATCAATAGTAATTCCGGCTAATCATTTAATTAATCTGTAATTCTCTCCTATTGGAAGTTTGAATAACATTGAACGGTCTTGCTCTATGCGATTTACTTTTGATTTTTTGACTTTTCAATTTCAACGCTTTTATGATTTTGAAAATAGAGAACATATGGTATTCTTTGAACTGAAATTATGACGTGTAACAAGAATACTTAAAATCTCCCAGAAATCTTAGAATTTATTATTTTTGTCATCAAATTAATAAAATATTAGGATTACCGTATCCAACCTCGAGTAGAATTGTATATTCTTCGTTAATTAACCTTAAGTTAACCGATGGCAATGGACGAACAAATAATTAAATGGTCCTATCTACTTATCCACATAACTTATTATGTCTGCAACTCAAAAAGAAGATGCGCATAGCATCGAAAGGGATGGAACTAAAAGCATTATCAAGAATAAATATGATGTCATAATAATAGGCTCCGGACCTGCGGGCTATACAGCTGGAGTATACACTTCAAGAGCTAAACTTAAGACTTTGTTAATTTCCGGAAACCTACCCGGGGGCCAGCTAATGACGACTAGCGAAGTCGAAAACTATCCCGGTTTTCCTAATGGGATTTTCGGGCCAGAGCTAATGATGAATATGAGGCAACAGGCAGAAAGATTCGGCGCGGCAATTATTGACGATGAAGTGGTAAAGGTGGATTTCAAATCTTACCCCTTTTTAGTATCGACACACTCAGAGAATTACGAAGCGAAATCGGTGTTGGCATGTACCGGTGCATCGCCGCGTAAACTGGGCATTAAAGGAGAAGATGTATTTGCGGGTAGAGGAGTTTCATACTGCGCGACCTGTGATGGGCCATTTTTTAGAGGAGAGGATATAGCTGTGGTCGGTGGTGGAGATACCGCATTAGAGGAGTCTACCTTCTTAACAAAATTTGGTCGGTCAGTAAAAATAATACACAGAAGGAATTCATTGAGTGGAAGCAAAATTTTACAAGAGAAGGCTTTCGAGAATTCTAAAATTCAATTCGTTTGGAATCATGTTGTGGTGCAAATCAAAGGGAACAAGAAAGTAGATCAAATTGAAATTAAAAATTTGAAAAATGGAAAAACAGAAATTCTTCCAGTGGGAGGGCTTTTTGTCGCTATAGGTCATGACCCCAATACTTCAATATTCAAAGACCAGCTTAAGCTTGATGATAGAGGATACATTATTGTAACTGAACAAACCAGAACAAGCGTTCCTGGAGTATTTGCTGCTGGGGATGTTCATGATTTTAGGTATAGGCAGGCAGTAACTGCAGCTGGCTTTGGCTGTATGGCTGCCCTAGACGTCGAAAAATGGTTAGGTGATTATAACCTTGATAAGGTTAAATCAGCTTCCGTTTCTTAATTAGCTGGACCATATGCCAAAGGTGGAAGTCTCCTTTCAGCTTCACGGAACTCGTCCGACCGAAGCAAGTCCAGTTGAGTGTATAAACTCTTAAATTTTCTCCCGTCATCTGCAAATATTCCTACCAAAACTCCCTCAGTAATCGATTTAGAAACTCCGATCATTGCAGCCATAACAGAACCTGATGAAGGACCGACAAAGAGTCCTTCACGGTGCAAAAGCTCCTTTACGTAGTAAAATGATTCCTTATTAGTAGCTGTAACAAGTTGGTCAACAATCTGTTCCCTGCGAATGAACAATTCTGGCTTAGCAGATTCTTCAAAATTTCTCAAACCTTGGAGAAGGTGATTTTGTTGGGCTTGAATACCGACAATCCGCACTCTGTTATTCATCTTCTTCAGATATGTCGCAGTTCCCGTTATGGTTCCTCCTGTACCACATCCGCTGAAAAAATGAGTTAAATTTCCATTTGTTTGTTCCCAAATTTCAGGACCAGTCCCTTCATAGTGAGACAAAAAGTTTGCATCGTTTTCATATTGGTTTGGCATGAAATATAGGTCTGGTCTAGGCTTAGCTATTGCTTTCGCGAGTGCAATACTTTGATCGGTTCCCGTCCCAACTCTCGGACATAGGTCATCAGAAGTTTCGTGAAGAACCGCCCCTAAGTTTTTTAATATAGACTTAGTTTCATTGCTTACCCGCTCTGGAATAACTATCTCGACTTTATAACCCATAGATTGAGCAATTCCAGCTAAAGCAATGCCCGTATTTCCGGAAGTTGGTTCGATAATGATGCTCTCTCCTTTCTTTATAGTCCCTTTCTTCTCTGCTTCCCGGATCATCCAAAATGCGGGCCTATCCTTTACAGAGCCAAAAGGATTATACCATTCCAGCTTAGCAAAGATCCTAACATTGTTTGTAGAATATGATGGTAGCTCAACTAGCGGTGTACCACCAATACGTTGCAAAATATCATGACGAGTGGAAGTCATCACTTTGCCTTCCTGATTAAGAATTCCAAGTCTTTTTCCTTTTTGTCTAGGGCAATGAGTTCATGACCACTTCTTTTCACCCAACTTGAAATATCTTCTTCAGACTCAGGATCATCGGCTATGACCTTAATTTTGTCGCCTATAATTAATTTTTCAATTTCAATTTTGGTTCTGAAAACAGGTTCAGGGCAATAAAGACCCCTTACGTCTATTATCTTCTTAGCCGATTCGTCATTATCCGTCATTCTTTCCTACACCTATGAATTACACTCCATCGATTTTTATTAAATGTTTACGATTAGTTATGAGACCATACCAAAAAGACAGCATCAGACAAAAAACCTAGTCCAGCAGTAAGATCTGATCTTTAAGATACGGGACGAAGGCAAGAGCAGGTAACCTTATAATTCTATTTATCTAAAAAAATCACTTTCTTTAGGCCGGATGAGTGTTGAAATGTTCGTTTGTCTGGAACTGTACCGCAATCCTCGAAGTATGACCACAGGTATACGTGCAGATTTTTTCATAACCAACTCTGCTGCTGAAGCAATTTCATCGGCGATAGCTATTTCAGTTACCCTGAGGGGTTTCCCATACATATCTCTCTTACCGACGTAACTTTTAATCGGGTTCAGTCCCGAGACACCGATGGCAACATTGATTTGGCCTTCTCTAAAAGGTCTTCCAAATGTATCCGAAATAACTACCGCTACATCCTTTTTTTCCTTATTCCAGATATCCTTTCTTATCTTACTGGCAGAACAATCGGAGTCTCTCGGGAGTAAAGCGACTTTATTTCCATCCCTGTCCACGTTGCTAATATCTATCCCTGCATTAGCACAGACAAAGCCATGTTTGGTCTCGGCTATTATAACCCCATCATGTATTCTTACTAGCTCGAGCGCCTCGGACATTATGAGCTCGACAAGCCTCGGATCTTTACTCTGCGATTTTGCAATTCTTTTCGCTTTGGATGATGGATCAATTTCAGCCAAGCTAACTAGACGGTCCTCGGCTTTTGAAATGATTTTATGCGTAACTACTAGAACATCATTGTTCTTCAATGACTCATTTACTTGCGAAATTGATTTCACAATCATGTCTGAGATATTTTGCCCACTAACGATATCCTCCTTTATTCTTATAGGAATTATTTCAATCTTATCGGTTCCCTTCATCTCTTCGTTTAAGCTCAAATACACCAAAATTCAAGAGCGAGCGTTAGTGAGAACTGCTTTTCCAAACTTCTTTTCAAGCAGATTTAACAAGAGAGTTAAGTCTCGGATCTCGATAATTGCATCAGCCCTTTCTTTCACGACGTCAACTGGACAAAATCCAACCGTAAACCCTGCAATATCGAATAATTTAAGATCATTGGCACCATCTACAACAACCACAATATCCTCCTTCCTTATCGCCCACTCTTTAATAATATTTGCCACTGCCTTGGATTTATCTGAAGTCACCTTGATAATTACGTCGTCTAATTTTCCATCCCTAAAAACTAGTTCATTAGAAAAAATCTTATCCAAAAACAATTCATTTTTAAGTCTATCTGTGATTAATGTAAACCCGCCAGAAACAGCTATCATCTTCCATCCTGCCTTATTCAAAGCATTACACAGAATCATTGCACCAGGCATAATTTCGAGACTCTTTCCAATTAATGAACAATCTTCGTAGGTAATGCCTCGCAAGGCTTTCACTCTCTTACGAAGTCCATCTTCCCAATTTATATCACCCCTTATTCCAAGCTTGGTTATGTCCCAAATTTCTTTTTCCTTTTGTGGGCCAAACTTTTGGGCCAGAACAGGCAAATATTCCGCATTTAATAGAACACCCTCTACATCGAAAATGATTAGCATGTTAACTATTGCATCAAATCTCGACTTCCTATAATATATTAACTTTCGTCGAATATTTTATAAAAATATCAAATAGGATTAGATGTTACGATTGTATTTATGACCTGATTGAATGAGGTTTTTCACGTGTAACTTAAATTCCTGACAAATAAGCACAAAATTATAAACCGCATTCGAATCTGCCTTAATTTGGATCTCCTGTATGCCAATAGAAATGTTGGACAGTCGAAGCATCGGACGCAAAGTAATATCGAGCACTAAAATATTTCCAGGTTTGCCGAATTTGCGAACGCCGGTATCAACGTGTGTCTTGGTTAATACTAGCAAATGTTTTTGGAAAAATAACCCTGTAACCTCTAAGAACCTAATTTACATCAATTGGATGGCACAATAAATTGCGTTAGTAGTAGGAAGGATGATATAATCCGTCTGTGCATTATTGAAGTTCAATGAGCGAAGTCCCGGAAGCAAAGTTCATAGTACCCGTAAAGGCAGTAGAAAAGGCCATTAGTTTAGATGAATTGGCAAAGAAAGAATTGCGCAGCGTTGGGATGATGGATGAAAAAGGCAAATTGAAACTAAAGGGTGTAAGTCCTAAAATGCTAAAGCGGATGAAACTGGAAGCGGTTGACTGCCCGGTCTTAGAGAAAGAAGTCGGATTTGTACAATGTTATGTTTGCAGTAACTTTCATAGCAGAATTAGCGGTAAAGTTTTCTGTAAAGGGGAACCTTTAACTTTACAATAATTAAATGTCAGAACAAGATGAGATAATCAGATGTGAAAAAGGACCTAGGAATTACTGCAAAACAAGATACAGATTTTAGTAATTGGTACGTCCAATCTGTCTTAAAATCTGGTTTGGCTGATTACGCTCCTATGAAAGGGTTTGTAGTCTTGAGACCATATGGATATGAAATTTGGGAACTGATCAAACAAATCATTGACGAAAAATTAAAACAACTTGGACATTGCAATGGTTTTTTGCCTGTATTAATTCCGGAAAGTTTGTTGTCCAAGGAACAAGGTCATTTTGAGGGATTTAACCCAGAGGTATTTTGGGTCACTAAAGCTGGAGATAATCAATTAAGTGAAAAATTGGCAGTGCGTCCTACATCCGAGACTCTTGCGTATTCGATGTTTTCTAAATGGATTTCAAGTTATCGGGACCTCCCTCTTAAATTAAACTTTTGGAATAGTGCTTTGCGAGCAGAGATAAAGTCTACGAAGCCATTTATACGAAATTCAGAATTTTTATGGCAAGAAGGTCATACTGCACATGCTACTGAGAGCGAGGCTGATCAGGAGGTTCGTTTAATACTTGACACTTACAGGAATTTTATTGAGAATTATCTAGCCATTCCAACTATACCAGGTTATAAATCCGAAAAGGAAAAATTTGTTGGGGCAAAATACACAACCTGCCTAGAGTCATTAATGTCTGATGGAAAAGGCCTCCAGATGGCTACATCTCACCAGTTAGGTCAGAATTTTGCGTTAACATTTGAAATTAAATATCTTGGCAAAGATATGGGAGAGCATTTAGTATGGCAAACCTCTTGGGGAATATCTTGGAGAGTCATAGGCGCGATAGTTATGACACACGGCGATGACAAAGGTATCATAATTCCACCAATGATTGCACCGATACAGGTTGTAATAGTCCCTATTTATACCGACAGTAGCAAGGAAGAGGTTATCTCCGAGGCCCGGAATCTAGAAAAGACATTGAAACAAAATGGAATAAGAGTCCACATGGATGATCGAGATGAATATACGTCTGGTTGGAAGTTTAACGATTGGGAAACAAAAGGGGTGCCCCTGCGAATAAACTTAGGGCCTAGGGATATCAAAAACAGGCAATTGGAGTACGTTAGGAGAGATACTCGGGAGAAGAACGTAGTTCAGATTGAGGACGCTGGAGAAAAAATCAGGAGCATGCTCTCAAGGATTCAAGCATACCTCTATGATCGTGCATTGTTAAAACTGAAGGAAAAAACAAGATTTGCTTCAACGCTTGAAGATATGAAATCAATCCTTGATGTTGATGGGGGGTTTATTTCCACATTTTGGTGCGGTAATACCAAGTGCGAAGAGAAAATAAAAGAGGAAACTTCCGCAGACATCAGAGTTATCCCTTTTGAAGGCCAGGAGAATCTTGGTGATGAGTTCTGCATTTGTTGTAGCCGCCCAGCAGGTTCAAAAGTAATTATTGGAAGGGCTTATTAGCAAGTAGACATAGGGGAGGAGCAAAAGCGAAGTAACACTTGACCTCTATTGAAGATCTTTTTGCATTCTATGATGATTTTGGTTATCCTGGAATATTTTTGATAAGTTTTATAGGAAGCATAATAGTTTTTGTTCCAGTACCATATTTTCCAGTTCTCATAACAGCAGCGTTTAACAAGAATTTAGATCCTCATTTGATCTCACTTTTTAGCGCAATTGGGGCGGTTTCTGCAAAACTAATTATTTTCTATGCCAGTTACTACGGTAGAAATATTTTAAGCCCTAAAGTTAGGGCAAGAATGTTACCTCTTCAGAGACTATTATCTAAGTATGGATGGGGTGGGGCTTTCGTTGCAGCACTTACACCCATACCTGATGACTTGGTCTATATTCCTCTAGGACTAGCTAAATATAGCCCATGGAAATTTGCTACCGCCACTTTTGCAGGGAAATTTCTGTTTAATGAGCTGCTCGTAATGGGAGCTGTTTACTTTGGCAAACCATTCATTGATAGAATAATCTCAGATTCAAGTACCCCTGTTTCATTAATAATAGGTACATTGCTGACTGTTTCCGTGATAGGACTTATGATTTATTTATCATACAAGATCAATTGGAATAAGATTATAGGAAGATGGTTTCCATGGACGGTTGATAAGTCAGATAGAAATACCGATTAAATTCTTATTACGGAATGATAATAAGATAGTTTATCCCCAGTAGGTGAACAGTAAAATATGGTCGGCCTGTAAAGGTAAATGCAGATGCAGCTAGTATCTGTCCTTGAGATCTGATGTTGCTAATGAAAGGATTAGTGAGCTATTAACCCCAATTCGATAAGATTTTAATCAAGCACCAATGATTAAAAATCAAATTCGTCACGACGACCATTTTAGGTTTCTTTACAAAGATAATCGTGTATTCCAAATGGACATCCGCAATATCCCTTAGATTTCTTAATTTCTTTGGTTACTGCCCGTTAGCCGAAAATTCAAGCAAAAGAGTACAAGTGCTTGAACAGTTAGGGCCACCACAACCGCCAAGGAAATACCTAGGATACCTAGCCTGTTCCCTAAATATAGCATTAGAACAATTTGGAGGCTTTGATAAACCAACGAACCTACCATAATATACGGAGTTTTATGTAAGGAAAGAAACCGTGAATTAAGTGTACTAATCGCCATCATAGGGATTATCCCAAGGCTCAAGATCCTCATTGAGCTAATGGATGCCGTGTAATTTGGGAAAAAAAACTTGATAATAACTGGACTAGATGCGAACAATAAAATGGTCAATATTATCGAAAGGGTTATTCCATACCACCTCAGTTTATTCCTTTTTTTTCCTATGGCCTCCTCCGGAATAAGGTATTGATAAAAACTTACTGGTATCATGCTGAAGAACATTAGAAATTGAAAACCTAGCTGATAATATCCCAAAGTGGCATAACCAAAAACAGGAGCAATAACTAGCTTGTCAAAATATAATAAAAATGCATTGGAGAGATTGTAAGAATATAAATGAAGAGATGTTTTAAAATGTGTCCGTATTTCGTGAAACCTTCTTCCGAACATAGGGATTGAGCTGTAAAATCCCCTACTAAACAAAAAAAACGAAATCACAAATCCAATGATAATTCCAGGTAAGCCAAAATAATGAAATAAAACTAGCGAGAGTAATAATTGTGATCCTCTTGCACCTATTATATTTAGCGCATATTTACGATATGCCTTTTTTCCTAATAATTCATACGACGTCATCATCCAAAATGCCATCCCTAAAACAAACAAAAATAACATCCAATTGAAGAGGGATGCAAGGACAGCACAAATAGTCCCAGATATTAGAATAATTTGATTAGCCTGAATACTGATGGATCCATTTCCTCTTGGCAAGAGAGTAGTTACCGTGGTATTCAAACCAAGTAACGCGATACTACCTGCTAGGGATCCGATGGCAATTATATAGTTAATTTGTCCGTAATCTATTACATTTTGTACGGCCGCTAATACGAGCCAAAAGATTCCAGTGAGAGCTGCGCCGACAATATTACCTGATGTTATATATATTAGTCCCTCATGATGTCGTAAAGTTTTAAAAATAATTTCTCACCAGCTTAATATAATTACAGAGTAAGACCACATCTACCAAATTCACTTGGTTAACAACCATCGAAACAGGATAAAACGCTTTTTCTATCCAAATATGATTAACTAAAGACACGGTCAAGTCATTTTACCCTACTCTCTGTATAAGTTGTGATCATATTATACCAAGATCTAGTATCACTTTTCAGCGTAAAACAATTTAATGATGAGAGAAAGATTTTAAGTATTCGTTTTTCTTCCGATAACAATGCGTTGGCTGACCTTCCTTTAATATTAATATGGTCCAAGAGGTCTTGGTACGGTGGGAACAAAAATGCGTCGTCACTATTATTTAACGCAGTAGCAAGCGCGGATCCTGTTTCAAGATTTATACATTCGTTTCCATCACGCTGTAAGAAGTACACTGAATCTATTGCCGTGGAGTTTCGAAAATTGGCATCGTTTAAAATAGATCTAATGTCGTATTTGGGCGGTTTGATTATTAATTGTCCGACGACATTGAAGGTGAAAATTGGGACGTTATATTTAGCCAAACGATGCATAAAGCTTCGACCGCCTTTAGAGTGAACAAAGCTCCTTAACCTCAAAGCGCTCTTCCTATTGTCGACATTTGACACACCAACTGCGGTTTGAAATGTATGAGCACTTATGGTCATAGGTTTTGGGAAACAAAGCGCATTGTTAGGAAGATTTACAATAGTCATGTCATCAGAAAGAAAGCCGTAACCACTCTTGATCAATTTCAAGACAGTTGTAGTTTTGCCGGTATCTGGAGGTGCAGAAAGAAGCAATCCATGTCCTCTTAAGTCAACACAAGCTGAATGCAGAAGTATGTATCCTTTTGAGACCATGATAAATCTGAGTATGGGTTCAACTAGGTTCACATATAGTACATTTCTTGATTTTGAAATTAATGGGTTGACGACGATTTCTACAACGTCTGAAAAATTTATTGAAAATTTTGCACCAAACGATCCTAAATGTTCCACGTAAGTAATATATTTCGGATCCCAGGGTTGAGGTCTAAAAATATGCCTTCCAAGTGAGAAAGTACCGGGGATCGAGTTAGAAACGGTTACGATCAAGTCTGGATTATTAAAAGCTTCAGAATCAAAATATTCTAGCTCATATAAGAGTACCTCAGATTTAATACGAACTAAATCATGAATGTTGTACCAATGCAATTAACTGAAATTAG
>DASWDL010000301.1:0-5484 GCA_036395315.1 Nitrososphaeraceae archaeon | reverse complement strand
TCTGAAATTCAGAGAGGAATTTTACACTTTGACTTGAGAGATCATGTTTACATTCACCGCACAGGAGATTTCCGCTTCGACATTTTAGGGCCCTCTCGTTTGATTCTTTCGGACTATCAAATAAATATCTAAGATAAGAATAAACTGGGCAGTTATCCGGATTTCCTCCCAGTCTTCTCTGCATAGACACAGTGGGCTGCCCACCAGTGTACGCTAACGAGATCTTATTCTCAATTGTTTCTGAATCATCAGTTGTCAATACCGCTGCTTCTGGTTTCGACGAGGACATTTTTCCCGATTGTTCGAGCGAGGGTAAAAATTTGCTGTGAATCTGCGAAGGCTTGTAATATCCCATTTTTTCTGCAACATCGCGTGTTACCCTCCAGTAAGGATCTTGATCTATTGCAGCGGGTATCAAGACTGGTGTGGGCCTTTCTTCAATCAGTGAAGGTAAAAAGCAAGGTACTGCCTGAATTGCAGGAAATAAAATCATTCCTATATTAGTGGAATTTGTAAAGCCGAAGACAGCTTTCGCGGTAGAAAAGGTGATCCTCTTTGCAATTTCAGCTGCAAGCGGGTAAAGAGATTTTATATCTTTTGTATCAACTATTATCTTCGTTTTTTCAGGTTTGAATCCCATAGCAATCACATCTAAAATGTTTTCTTGTGTAAACTGGGATATTTTTTCCATTGTATTATCTTGACCAAAAAGGAATTTTTCATCATCTGTCATCTGGAACAGAAGAGGTGAATCGAATTTATCTTGCAGATGTTTTGTCAGAAACCATGGCATCAAATGCCCCAGGTGGACCATACCTGACGGACCTCTCCCAGTATAAAGATAGAATCTTTCCCCTTTCTGATACTGATCCAAAATCCAGTCAAAATCGCGATGTGAAAAAAAGAAACCTGATTCAAACAAAGGATGAATTTCTCCAATGATTGCCTTCAATCTATCGAGTAAGTCCGTCTTAATTTTCTGTGTTCCAAACTTTTCGATGAGTTTGGCGTAGTCTACTGAACCACTCACATACCAAGGAGTGACCTCAGAGTCCGATTCCCTATTAATTACTCCCGGTGAATAGTTGTCCGTATCAGAATTTGGCTCCATCTAGATGTCTTTAACTTCAATTGTGGCTTAAACGTTTAAAAAGTCTACCTCTGCTGATTCTTTACTATCTCCTGATGTCCCAATCTACTTTACACCCAATTGAGAAGAAAATTTTAATGTTCTTCAGTGGTAAAGAACCGAAGATTGCAGATATTGATACAATAGTAAAGGGAACAAACCTTTCAATAGATCAAATTCGGCGGGGTATTGAATGGATGAAGTTTAAGAATTTAGTGGAAATAGTTACCGAAACGGTTACATATATCACACTATCATTCAGTAAGGAACAATCACATCCGATACTGCCCGAAAGAGTTATTGTAAAGCATATTCGGGATACAGGAAGGGAGTCTGTAGAAATTCTGGAACTTGCTAAGGAAATTCAACTTTCACCTACTGACTATAACGCAGGTGTGGCAAAAGCATTAAAGAATGGATGGATCTCCCTTATTGACAAATCTGTTATATTAAACAAGTCATCAGATCAGATTTCCATCGAAGAAAAATTATTGCAAAGACTAGAGACTGAAAAAAAAATAAACGCGTCTAGGCTGAACCAGGAGGAATTGGAAGCTTACCGGTCTTTGAAAAGGAGACCGGGATTTATCGAAGAAAAGAAAGAGACTTCTCACAGAATAAAACTATCTGAAGGTGGCCTTGCAATATCTTCAGGTGCAGGTGCCGATTTTAGTTTTGAGGTTAGCAAATTGACTTCGGACTTGTTGAGGTCTGATCGTTGGAAACGTTTGAAATTTAGTAGTCTGGATGTTACAGCACCAGTACAGAGTCATGATTTTGGAAGAAACCACCCCTTAACAGATTTAATCAGTGAGATTAAAGAAATCTTGGTTTCAATGGGATTTTCAGAAATAGAAGGCTCACTTATCCAGTCAGCCTTTTGGAATTTTGATGTTCTCTTTACTCCACAAGATCATCCGGCTAGAGACATGCAAGATACGTTTTATGTAAATGATAATCTAGTGGCTGAACAATTCAACGAGGCAATCGTAGGAAAAGTTTCTCATTTTCACAAAATTGGCTGGCATTATGATTGGCAAATCAGCCAAGGCGCTAAACAAGTACTCAGGACTCATACTACTCCAGTTACTCTGAAATACCTATCTGACAATAAACCATCTTCAGCAAGAATTTTTTCGCTCGGACAAGTTTTCAGAAATGAAAAAATGACATATAAGCACTTAATGGAATTTCATCAAGTTGAAGGAGTTGTCACTGGCAAAGGTCTTAGCCTAAGAAATTTGATGGGTCTTCAAACAATATTCTATTCTAAGCTAGGGATCAAAAAAGTGAAATTTTGGCCCACTTTTTTCCCTTATACTGAGCCATCACTACAGTCAATGGTATACATTGAAAGTACAGGAAAATGGATTGAGTTATTTGGTATGGGAATATTCAGACCAGAAGTTACGAAATCAATTGGAATTAAGGGAATAACCTTGGCGTGGGGAGGAGGTCTAGAAAGGCTGGCGATGATCCGATACGGGTTAAAAGATGTAAGGGAAATTTATGAAAATAAATTATCTTGGCTACGGAGCGTTCCGGTTTGCCAGTCGTAAGTATTCCCAAGAGTAAGGTAAAGGAATTTTTTCCTGGGTATGAAGTGACTAAAGTTGTGGATATGTTACCTTATATTGGACTAGATATTGAATACGCGGACGAGAAGGAGATTAAGGTGGAGTATAGTCCTAACAGACCAGACTATTCATCTTATTATGGGATCGCGAGAAGTCTCAGAGGTATTTTGAATATAGAAGTCGGTCTTCCAAGAGTCAACATTACTGAGAACCTAAATAACCTCATTGAAGTTGATGATTCGGTATTAAGTGTACGACCATTTATTGTAGCCGCGGTGGCGAAAAGAGGCATTTTAGACAGCGAATCTATAACACAACTTTTAGGAATGCAAGATGACCTGAACAATGGGCTAGGAAGAAAAAAAAATAAAGCTTCGATAGTTTTCCACGACCTTTCCAAAGTGACCTTTCCTTTAAGGTACGTAGGTATAAACCGAAATGTACGGTTTTTACCACGGGGTTTTGGTCGGACAAGTATAGAAGAGTTTTTGGAAAAAAATGAAGTCAGAAGAAAAAATGAGTTTTTGTCTACTGAAAAGTTTCCCGTTCTCATTAATTCCTCAGAAGAGATTATTTCTGTTGCCAGCGTAAGCGGCAGCAAATATACGAAGATCGACACTAAATCCAAGGACCTTTTCGTAGAAGTGACTGGATCTAACCTACCAACCGTTTTCGACATACTGGCCGTTATTGTAATAACTCTATCTGACATGAAGTTTAATATTGAAACTGTAAATGTCTTTAATCCTGTGGAAACTATTACATGTCCAAATATGCAGACTAAACAATTTCAAGGAATTCAAGTCAGCTACATAAACAAGGTTCTGGGGCTTAAATTAACTAGTGAAGAAATCATAAATTGTTTAAAGAAGAGTAGATTAGACGGCAAGGCAGTCAATTCTGCAATAGATTGCATTGTTCCTCGATACAGGACAGATATCATTGGCGATATAGACCTAGTTGAGGATATTGGAATCGGTTATGGGATTTTTAATCTGAGCCCAACCATTCCCCCATTTAGTGAACCTGGAAGAAGAAGCCCTAAATCTGTCATTTTTGAGAAGATTAGACAAACTTTGATTGGCATGGGATTGATAGAAAATCTTAACTTTAATCTTACTAGTAGAAAAGTACAATACGAATTAATGAATCTTGATAATGCCTACAACAATGTTATAGAAGTTCAAGGATCAAAAAGCTCGGAACATCAGATCATGAGAACTTCTCTTCTTCCATCCTTGTTGGAGTCACTATCTCACAACATACACGAGGAGTATCCTCAAAGATTATTTGAGATAGGTAAGATATTTTCCTCATCTGAATTTCCGTATGAAAGATGGAGTCTTTGTGGTGTCGTTGCACACGAAGATGCTAGTTATACTGAGATTAAGTCAATTATACAGACGTTAATGACCATAGGATTGGGTAAAAAATTTAGAACTCTTCCTTCTTCACACCGGGCTTATTTAAATGGCAGAAGTGCAGACTTGTATGCGAAAGATATTAAACTTGGCAACCTCGGCGAAATTCATCCGTCAATCATTGGAAACTTCAAGATTAGGGTTCCCATAGCCTCCTTTGAAATTAATTTATCAAATATTTTGTGATGTTAGTAATAATTGCGTTATACTTATAACGAACGATATCGACATCAGACTTATCATTAGTCATCCTAAAAGATGGCTATGGTGCCCCGTTATAGAGAGTGCACTAGGAGGGTACACATGGTGTACGGCTACCAATGACTACGTGTGGGTCAGAAACGGGGCACAATCTTGGTTTTGTTGTCAAAATTAAACTAGCTGGACTGAAAAACGAATCCTCAAGTCCAAGAGAAATAACATGCCACAATAAACTACACATTACTAGTCTTGAAACTTCGTCAGATTCGTCAAGCATCTCACTATCAACATCTGGATATCTTCAGGTACATTCAAATCCTTTAAAGTACCCTGACTATCTGAGAAAAACTTCTTCCTAAATTCAGGATCTCTCGCAGCACGTCCTAGTAAAATGTCTAAAACTTGCGAGCTATTTTCTTTGTACTCTCCCAAATGTTTGCGATCTTAAGTTAACCCTTGAAAAATATAACTTTATCTAGTAAAATTGATATGAACATAGTGCATGGCAGTACAATGTCTTGGATAAACTTTCTCTTGAATTGCAAAGTAGAAAGAAGTGGACAACTTTCGGAACTACCCGAGTAAAACCAGTTCAAGAAACGCTTAGGGAAATCTATCCCATTGTTACTAAGATTGGAGTAACTAGGCTCGCAGATATTACAGAAATGGACATCTTGAGGGTTCCTAATTATTCGGCCGTGTTGCCAGGTACTGATGATTATATCTGGGTTTATAGTGGAAAAGGTCCTACTAGGGATCATGCTCGAGCTAGTGCTCTGATGGAGAGTATAGAAAGGTACTGTGCTTTACCTTCTGGTTCCCCAAGGAACATGATTCAGGGCTGCTACAAAGATCTTTCCAAGGTATACAAAATTCTTCATCCCCGATCGGTCGTGGAGCCGATGATATATGATTATAATGAAGAAATGATAATGGACTTTCTTTTTGGGTTTGACCTAGTCACCGATGATACTTTACTTGTGCCTGCTCCTATTGCACTTTTCCGATATGCCGCTATGCCTCCTGCAGTAAACCCATTCGCTTTTCATCATACAAATGGACTTGCTTCTGGCAACGTGATGGAAGAAGCCGTATGTCATTCCTTGTGTGAAGTTATTGAAAGAGATGCAATCAGCCTGGCCCAGTTAAAGGCAAG
>DASWDL010000300.1:0-11430 GCA_036395315.1 Nitrososphaeraceae archaeon | reverse complement strand
GTAAGGAAAACGGATAGAGGCCATCCGCCGGTTCCAGAAGTGAGTTGGCAAGCTCTCTGATAAATATCATCAAGATCAGGTCTTTCTTCTCTATCTAACTTTATGTTTACAAAATGTTCATTCATAATTTTGGCAATTTCCTCGTTCTCGAAGGACTCGTGTGCCATAACATGGCACCAGTGGCACGAGCTATACCCGATGCTTAGGAAAATGGGTTTATCTTCTGAGCTTGACCTCTGGAGTGCTTCATCTCCCCATGGGTACCAATCAACTGGATTGTATGCATGCTGGAGCAGGTAAGGACTAGTTTCCTTTATCAGTCTGTTGGGTTTTCTTAGCTGATTCTCATTCAATATAGATGTACTACAGTTATTCAATATCGGTATTTAGATTATTGCATACTCGTGGCCTTTTTCTCTTCAGACTTTTTACAAGCGGTGATAGTAATTTGAAAATCACAAATGTTCATGGGCACGTAAGAAGGAAGATAAGTGGGGGTCACTGCGTACCGATCACACAATTAATTAGCTTTTGTGCGAATAATTTGATGTGATATTGCACCTTGAGAAGAAAGGGATTAGAATATTCGGAATAGCTGAAAGCTTCGTACAATCTGACTTTCGGTCTGTGTTGGCAGGAGTAGTCATGCGCCGGGACTTGGTGATTGACGGATTAACATTTGGTCAAACTACAATAAAGGGAAATGATAGCACTCGAGTAATCATTTCAATGTTCACCCGAATGAATAGAAATGATATAAATTGTATTCTCTTAGGTGGCACAATTATCAGTGTTCTAAATATCATTGACGGGCAGGAACTAGCTAATACGATACAAATTCCCGTAGTGGCTGTCTCAGCAGTACAAAAGAAAGGTTTGAAACAAGAAAACCTGTTGGACTTTGAAAATGGAGAAACGAAGTTTAGATTATATAGTTCAGTAAAGGAAAGCACGGAAGTTAAACTCTGGACAGGAAAAACTGTGCAAGTTAGGAACTGGGGGATATCGATAGACGAAGCACGTTCGCTCATAAATAGCATAACACTCCAGGGCTCAAGACCTGAGCCTATTCGAATTGCCGCTTTAGCTGCCAGAGAATTCAGGAAATGCTGTGTTCAAACAGTTTAATTGAAACATAGATTATGTTCCTTATCAAATTGCATTATTAAAAAGCTGTGTACGCGATTTCAGATTTCCTCACGCGTATGTCCAAGGCCTGTACGTTCCTCTTTTGAAATTCCTGAACGAGGTCTAGCTGCATATCTTACGTATGCGTCATAGTAAATTTCATTCCCATGGCCAGTTACTGTGTTTATAAAAAAGATATCAATTACAGATCGGGTCTCTTTCTCTATGAAATCATTTAAATCCTGTTCTAATCCGCGTGGATCTATAGATCTCAGAAATTTTATTTTTTCCTTGGTCATAAAATTACATTTTTTATTCTATGGTGGTAATATATCAACATTAGTGATTTATTAAATGGCCATAGTCAAGGTCATAGACCATTCTAAATTAACATTCGTGTATGAAATGCGTTATGAATAAGGCTTTCACAAAATTAGCGAAAAAGACCTCTAATGAATGACCATTCCCATTATTTGGAGGGGATGAATATTAATACTATTGTGGGAAACAATTTATTACGAATTACCTCTCTTATTCCTAGGTCTATCTAGCTTTTTTATTAACTTTTGTTCTACATCTCTTATGATGGGGATTACCTTATTCATTATAATGGAGTGGAAGTTCTTTGTACTTACATCTAGCGTGAAGAAGATTACAGAACGAAGATGATTGTTAGTGTCAGTTATCGGTATTGTTACTCTGAAGACCTTTTCGTAAAATGAACATGTATAATCAATTTTGCCTAAAACAGACTGCCAGCGTATTCTAGTATACTGTCGTGTAACTGCCGCAAGGGCATATTGCGCAGTTTGCTCTCTGTCCAACAATGGTTTCAATCCTTTCCTTTCAGAGGAGGCAAGCACGTTTCCATGTTCATCAACAATTCCAGCAAATCTGATGGCGTTATTGGACTTCACTATTCGATCACAAATTAACTTGTATAGATCAGCCATTAATGAAAAGTGCCAAATAGATCATATTAAAGTTTAGTAGAATAATGATAACGCATTCATTATTTTCAGCCTTCCATAATTGCAGACAGGGCATATAACGACCACCAACAGATAAATTATTTATTTTCCAAAGGATTATTAAGTGATGTCAGTCAAAGATGAAAACAATCGCGATAGATCTAGATTCTGTTTTGGCTGATACAATGATCCTGTGGGCTGAGGAATATAACAAGAGGAAAAAAACGAGTATAGTAAAAGAAGATATCATTTCATGGGAGCTATCGCAAACCTTTAACATACCTGTCAGGGAAATATCCCAAATATTTACAGATATTTGGCGACTACGATGGAAAGAAATTCCACCGACTGAACCAGACATTGCTCGAACAACAAATATTTTACATCACAGGGGGTTCAGGATTTCGATACTGACTAAAAGGTTCAGGCCATCTGTAGCAAATGTGGCAAATTGGCTGGACTTGTACGACGTTTATTGTGACGAGCTACTATTTGTTTACGACGACCGCCCCAAAGGTGAATATCCCTTTGACATATTGGTTGATGATGCTCCAATAAACCTAATGGATATCAGGAACCCAAGAAAAGGAATATTATACAACCAGCCCTGGAACAGGGATTTTGTGTGGCCGGTTCGGATAAGCAAACTCCACCAGCTAAATAGCCTAATCTAAGATAGGGCGGGCTGCATTACATTATCAGCTGGTGCCTGGTACAATGGTTAATCCTGGCTCAGATATAAATTTCAGTAATTTACTTCGTAGGTTATTTTCTTGACTATTTGGTTTTCTCCCAGAAAATAAGCGAAAAGAATTAAATTAATCATCTAGGTTCTAAGTTGGGAGAACATGATTAAGCTGGGAATATAACATCAATCCTGAAATTGTCTTGCAGTCTTTGATCTCCCCTCGAATGCATTTTTTCAGCGCACTATGTAAATTCACTTTGACTGTCTTTATCATTTCGTCTTGATCCATTGCAAGTCTCTTCTTTGTTTTCTTTAGATCCGTTGCTAAGAAAAGGTACATCCTTTCAGTAGAATAACCAGGTGCAAGGTACCATTGTATCAAAGGTGTCAGAGTGCCGGTATATCCTGTTTCCTCGTTTAGTTCACGCAGTGCTGCGGTTTCTGGTGTCTCCCCCTTTTCAATTTTTCCAGCAGGAATTTCTATAAGACTTTTTTTGGCTGCAAACCGGTACTGTTTAATGAGCAGTAAATTATTATTCTTGTCCAGTGGAATAATTCCAACTGAGTTTGAATATTGAATATATTCTTTCTCAGAGATCTTGCCGTTCGTTACAAATTTAGCCACCCTTATGGAAAGCTCTCCCGAGTACACATTATGGCTTTCAATTATTCGAGGTTTAGATTCCACGTTAATTCAAAAATATCAAACTAATTTGCCCTAATGAATATTTGTTTCTTTATTGATTCCACAATCTGTAGGCTTTTTTGTAACAAGCCACTTTCTAAAGGTAAGTGCGCCTATCTATTTTTAGCCCAGCAGATCGCTAGCCAGGAAAATGGATCTGAGATGATCGATCCCGGTTGATTAGTGTGTCCTAGCTTGAAAGATTTAGTAATACTAAAGTGGTCCATTGAAGAGCCCCCTCCATTGGGATAAAACGTACCGCTCAATTTATTTCCGTCGTCAGTGATTTTTATATCCAGGATACCAAATTTCATTGCTTGTTGTGATGACACAAAAGATGCTTTCCCATTGAGACTATGAAAATTAATCCCTCCGGTTCCAACTATTGCATAGATCTGACCAGTTGGGTCTATGTAATCGTTAGTCGCCGTACTTGTCTTGGTTGGCTTCAATGGATTTGCTGAATTAAATTTCAATGGGAAGGTCCTTTGATAATTATGCACATGACCTTCTAAAACAAGATCAGCATGATATTTATAAAATAAGGGTTGTAATGCTTTGGTAAATGATAAGCTACCCATGCAGGAGCCTGCTCTGCAACCATTCGGGGACGTAAACAATGGCTTATGCAATGAAACGATTATCCATCCTATATTCGCGTCCTTAGAGGCGCTCTTAAGATCATTTTCTGCAAACTCATATTGAGCAGAACTTGTTTTCTTCAGCTTGGTGTCTTCCGTATTCAGAATTAGAAAGTGAACGTTCTCAAAATTAAAAGAGTAATAGGGCTTCTTTAAATGAAAATGATTCAAGTAAGAATTCAGAAGTGATTTTGACTCATCGTCATGATTTCCAATGTTTATTTTTGACTTACTATCAATTGGTTTTATTATATTGAACCAGCAGGTTGCTTTTGACTGGTAAGAGTAGTCACCTAGTTGGAGAACAAGTTGAGGATTTTTACCGGCAATATTGCTTTCAGTATTCTTTGCATTGGATCCACATCCTCAATCCCCTACTGCTTCAAACCTAGAATCTGCTGCTGCCGAACCCAGATTGGTCAAAAGTAAGGAAAGAGAAATTGATGATATTAACAATAGGATAACTCTAAAATAAAACTTATTGTGGCGACCCCTATCAAGCTGGCACATCATCATGACTTGTTAACCTAGAATAAATAATATGAAGTTGTTAACTTGTATTAGTAAGAAAGACCAAAATGTTAATTTGTATGATTTGAATTGATACTATCTTTCATAACCTTTCCTAGTGAGTATTATACTAGGACGACATATTTTCACTTAATTTTGTTGAGGTATCCAGCCTTAATTGTAAGATCAAATCTCTGAAAGCAGACATGAGGAAATCATCCACAGATCTGAAGCTTATACCAATAATTTCGTTAAAAACCATTCACGAGTTTTAGTTTGTCGTAGTTACCTGGTAATTATTAATTTCAAAGTTCGATAAATTACCTTCAAATTTTTTATTAATTAATAACGGAAATGATAACGTTATGCTTCCCAATTTCATAAGATTAGCTTCTGTAAGATTATTATTGCCTCAACTCTTTCAATTAGCCTGTTTGTCAGTGCATGTTTATCCCAGTCTACAGCATTAGGTGAGCAGCCCGAGGTAAAGATTTCTCCCTCGTGCGGTCCAAAATCAGGATTCAATATAGATATTAAAACCACAGGTTGGAAACTCGTTCGCTCGGACACTGAAACACCTCTGTCGGGTTATTTTCAAACTGATAGTGTTGGCGGCATAAGTGATACTACATTTGCAGACGATATCAAAACCGGTCACTATAAAATGTATTTTGATGAAGATGCAAATAATGATAACAGGTTTGATCAATCAAGTCCATATGCTGAACTCGAAATTCCCTGTTGATTGGGCCAACATCTGTAGACCCAACTCAGTAGAACTGCTAGACATCTGAGCCTTGACCTGTTAGTTGTTTGAAATTTTCTATTTTGAAAGCGTGTTCCGATATCCACTGCGTGACATTATTATATAGTGCCTTCTGCCTCTCCAAACTTATCATGTAAATATATGCAATTTTTAATATCTTACATGTTTTTTAATATAGACTCTATGATATTTGCGAGCCTAAGATCATTCGTGGTAATTGCCTTAGCATCGTGGGTTACAAGGTTTATTTCTACTTGATTATACACATTCGTCCAATCAGGATGGTGATCCATTTTTTCAGCTTCTATTGCCACTTGAGTCATAAAGCCAAAAGCTTTTACAAAGTTCGGAAATTTGAAAGATTTCGAAAGGCGGCCTTGTTTGACGGCCCATCCTTCTAATTTGTTGACTTCTTCTTGGAGTTTCTTCTCATCAAGACGCTCGTATCTAGTAGACATAAGTCTATTGTTGCATTAAGATTCTAATAGGCTTTCCGCATTAGTTGATAGCACAATTTACCTGATTAATTTCTGTAACAACAAATCCGTCTAAAGAATTCAATTTTTTTGAGTTGGCTGTCGTATTTATTGAAGGCTAAGTCGATGATTTTCTAAAATACACTTCTTCCATTAACCAGTCAGTAAATTTGGTCACATTACCGTCAACTTTGCACCACAGGTGAACCGAGCCTGGCAATATTTCTAACCTACCTATTTCTCCGATAATCTTCACGCCTTCCTTACCTTCGTACATATAAGCATCCTCAGCCCTTACATCCCCTAGCATTGTTTTAGCCATTTCCTTTATAGATTCTCTAGGGATGGGGAAGGTTCTTCTGAATTTGTCGATAACTATGCCTATATTTTCTGTTCCATACGAACTCACATCCTTAATCCTAGAAGAGTCAGGAAAGTGTAGCTGTAATGAAACATGAAACCTAGATCCAATAAAAGCGGAAATTTGGTTTATTTGATTAAATGCAAGATTAGGACTCTTGCCTAGAGATCTTTCTAACTCTATTTTGTTCTGGTGCAGATTGTAAAGCAGTTGGGAATGAATATCAGAAAATTTTTTCATTTTAAATCCCACGTTTTTCTAAAATGAGAAAATCGACTAGGAGCAATCCAACGAGCAAACGATCCCTTATTAACCGTGCAAATCAAATATTATTAGTTCTCCTCGCACATAGACAAATCATAAATCAAGTATTTATTTGGTAATTCGTACGTATAAAAATGATAATGTTCTCCAGTGATAGTGAGTCTGAACGAGCCACTAGTATTGAGGACTATCAGAGTACGTGTGTTAATTTTATCCTTGATATTAGCAGAGACTATAAGGACTGGGTAGACAGGTATGATTTGAAAGAAGATGAATCGGCGATGCGAAAGAATACCATTGATTTTATTGTTAACAATACGAACTCCTGGATTGTAAAGTGTGGCGATACGATCAAGAAAGTGGACATAATAATGAATGATGGGGTTAATAAAATGGCAGAAAATACAGCCGGTTACCCCTTTAGTTTTTTTGTGAGCGTTAATGGTGGAAAAAGATACGTTGACCATCAAGTAGGGATAGTTGCATTAAAGGTTAATGCGATACCAAGAGAGGGAAGGGGTGTAAGAATAGGGCCATATTCAAAAGATAATCTGTTCAAAATTTCAACCAATGCTGAAATAGTATTTAACGTTAGCAAGGAGAGCTTAAACAAATCGGATATACTGGACGACTATGTAACGTTAGACGCTTCAAAATGTAGCATAGGTGACTTAATCTCCATAACCGTACTAGCTGAAGAAATAAATGGTGACTACGTTTCAGAAAGTAGAGGACTAACTACATTGATATTAATGAAATAGGCCCCTATATTGGCTAGAGTTAATCCCCTGTTGTCAGCTAAGGTGCGAGTATGAGAAATAGTTGATTTTTAGAGATCGATTCTGTATTCGATTCTGCTTCATAGATTGAACAAGGCGAGAGATAGCAAAGTCACATATCATAACTTTGCAACATCTATTTGGATTAACTTAAAACAGTCTCACAAGTTTCGATAGTAACATAGTTCTGGAGCGGCGTAACATTTAAAATATCACATTATTTGTCAAGGATAGGGAGCGACGGTCGTCCAGTTTGGTCTAGGACATCAGATTGCCAATCTGGTAACCCGGGTTCAAATCCCGGCCGTCGCATTTTTTACTTAATTTACCTCAAGGCTTATTTTTCGAAATTATAGAATAAATTTGTTCCCATGCTTTTCGAGCAGCCTCCAGCTTCGGAATTTGAACCATAAAAATGTTGGCTTCAGCTTCAGATGGATTAGCAGGCAACAATCCTATCATTCCGGTCCTCGCCAATGCCTGAAAAAATTCCTTCTTGTCATTCGCGTAAATTAAATAATTTTCTTCAATATTGTAATCTAGATAAGTCATGTTGATGTCTACAAAAACGTTTTTTCCATCATGGAAAATATCGAGTAGTACATCGACAGCGAGTTTCTTCCCTCTCACTTTTGTCAGAATTTCTCTATAGCGATGATCGTCGATATGGATACATGGTAGTGGCTTACCATCAAAATTGACTATTGAGATCTCTCCTTGGTGCAGGTTGTCCGTGAAATCTTTCATGCTACTAAATTGCCTCCTGCCCATGTCCTGTTTTTGCTAATCTCTTATCTATTCTTTATTGCATCGGTTTGCTCTCTATTCTCTTAATAAATATGCAGGTTATTTTATACTGAATTGGTCGGGCCTGAAATGATTCCAAGACAAAGTAGATAAAGACTTCAAAAAACAATGCAGAGTCAGTTTACCTGATCTAGTCAAATTCTAATGGGTCAGATACCCTAGTGCTCTCATCACTTTTCAGACTTGGCATTCATCATCCCTTGAATACTATATTTTGGACGTTTAAAAAGTGTTAATACCAGATTCAATATTGTTGACTTTCTGTCTTCAAAATTGTCACCCAATTATTTAAATAAAAAATTTTAATCTCAAACCCATGTCCCAAGAGGTATTAGACAGAATCTTATCGGAAGGGTTCACAGGAATAAAAAAATCAGATCTAAAAAAAGAGTTTGCCAGTACCGATTTAAACTTTGACAGCGTGCTGGAAAACCTTGTATCTACTCGACGAGTCTTTATTGAAAAGAAGGGTACAGCTTACTACTGTTGGGGCAGTGATGCCTATATAGAATATCTTAGAAACAATGACACCAAATTTAGGCTTCTGTTTGAAGGAATCAGCTCTGTTGACAAGAATTTAGAGTCTAGAATAGTTGCTCTAGAGAACTTGATTGGTTCAACAATAAAAAATGATAATTTGTCTGCTGATACCGAGTCTGCTGCCTCTAATAATTCAATACTGAATGTTGATAATTTTAAACGGGAGTTTGACACGGTTCTTGCAAAGTCTACAGATTCTCTTGGGTGGATCGAGCTTGTGGATATAAGGAATCACATAAGCAGCAAATACAAAATCTCACAGAATAAATTTTATGAATTAGTTGGGGAATTAACCAATACATATCGGGAGGGGTACGAGCTCTCTACGGGCGGGAACGAAGGGGTCATGGTAAGAGGACTTCTTCATGGATACGTGAGGGGGATCTGAACCGTGTATCCGTACTGTCTTAAGTTAAATCCGTATCCAAGTAGTCCAACACCTGCTCTAGCTGATAGTCAGATTTTAGGTGGAAATACTCACAAGCAAGCAAAAGCCGCTATATTGTCATGTATCGAGGATCTTTACAACAAACTTGGAGACCAGCCTACAGATAAGGATTTCAGGCTGATAACAATGATCCAAGATGTAGGTTCTGGAAAAACTCACCTAGCATTACATATCCGCGGTCTTCCTGAACTTGCAACTAATACTGTAACTTCTTACGTTGACTTGTCAAGAGTCGCACCACGGAATATAACAAATACCTATGAGAGTATACTAGAAGGATTTAGTAACGAAGATGTCATTGCACTTCGAGAAGCCATAATTAGTCTTTTGGCTAATATGGCAGAAAACAACGTTGGAAATGCAAGGAAAGTTTTCAACTATGGCCTTTCGGATCGAATAACTGGAAAAACTATAGCAGAAAAAGCAAGGTCAGTAGTAAGTGGAAGTGCAACTTTGAATTACGATTATTTTTATGAGCTCTTAGCAAATGATTTTCCTGAAATACAGATCGATCTCTTGAAAACAATAACTAGTGGAAAATTTAGAAAGGATGCAGAGAATATCCGTTCTCTAGACGGGGTAATCAATAGCCTATCGGCGCTTGCTAATATCAACCTTAGACTATTGAACAAGCTCACAATTTTTGAATTCGATGAATTTGATTCAAACAGAGAATCACTGGAATTCATTAAGGCTCTGGTAAATGCACACGTTCCATCTTCGTTGTTAGTGCTTATAATGACGCCAGCCTCTTACAACGAAATTAAGAAAGAAAATCCTTCGGTATTTGATAGGATGGAAAAAGCCAATTACAAAATAGATTTAGCTGGTTCAAATACGCTATCTGAATTGCTGGATATTATTTTTGAATACATCAGGCATTATGACAAGAATAGCAATTTCACTCCCGGACACCAAAATGATCTTGCATCTAGAGTAAGGGTAATTTATGATGAATTTCCTGAGTTTAGAAATGTCCGATCAATGCTGAATATTCTCTATCATGCTACAGAAAACGCAGCTAGTACAAATTCTTACAACATTGACGAAGCATCCATCGATGAGACGATAAAAAGAAACTATCCTGGCCTAAAAATTAGGGGAAGTTTAATGGATATTCCGCTATCAGACTTCATCAGGATTAGAAAAAATGCCATGAATAGCGATGCTCTTGAAACTAACGTTCGGGATGCCGTAAAAAATTTATTGACCATCACCACCCAGACAGGAAATGTTACTGAACTGAATACTACAAGCATTGCAGGAAACTATGTCGATGTTACCTACAGTGACCACTACGGTGCTAAAGTGGCAGTTACTGTAATTGTGAACAAAGATCATTCGAAGGCACTAGCTAAAATTTCTAATGCTGCCAAGTCACTGAGCTTGGTAGATAAATTAGTGGTTCTAACCAACACCGGAACTGCAGTAGGGGAGAATGGGACAACTATCGTAAACATGGACAATGGAAAAATAATAGACTTAATGTATTTTAACGACAAATTCAAGAAAGAGGAATTGATAAGTGATGACCTCCAAAGAGCCGTGGTGCTTGCGAAATCAATGAAGCTGTGCTAGTGACTGGAGCCATCACGCATAAACTAGCCTAGCACTAAGTATAAATCCATACATGACCCAGCCGTTTAATTTATGATTCGGTAAGTCAGTCGAACCTGATATCGCATCTCCACAGTTGTCGTAGTTATCGCATAATCATACCTGGATAACCAGTTTCAAGAAAAAGAGATTTATCCAATTCCTGCTTTCCCAACTGAGATAATTAGGGATCCGACCGGAGCTGGGGATTCTTTTGCGGGGGCACTCGTGGGTTATTTAGCCAAAAATAAGAAATTTACTTCTAGAGAATTAAAAAAGGCAGTAATTCATGGTAACGTCATGGGTTCTTTTGCTATTGACTTACACATTCTTATACATCCTTTTTAATATGCAAGTATATCCTCTCATGTAATGCTGAGCACGAAGGCGGAAGTAAAAGGAGGGGAGAGACTCTTGTTAAACTCGGTAAAATCGCCATACAGTCAAGAAGGATACAGACGTAATCTTCGCAAGTATCTTAAGACTCATGGATACGATAGTGCCGACGAACTATTGAGTAAAGGCCGTAAGGAGATTGAGAATGAAGTTGTCAATTTCATTATAACATGTAAGGAAAAAGGTATGCGACATGCTGCTATCCTTAACTATGTAAAACCTGTAATATCGCTTTGTAAGATAAACGATATCCCAATAAACTCAACTAAAGTCAAGAAGTTTATGCCTCCTAATATCAGAGCAAAGAAGACCGGGGTTTATTCCGATGAACAGATCGCTAAACTATTGCAGGTAGCAGATGAACGTATGTCGGT
>DASWDL010000299.1:0-10999 GCA_036395315.1 Nitrososphaeraceae archaeon | reverse complement strand
TTTGGGTCTGTAGCTATCTCCTCGTTTACTTTAATAGAAAGATCCAATTTTTTCTTTAACTCCAGAGCCCTATATTCCAGTGATTATGTGCAGATCTCGTTCCATAATTTTTTGGATTCCTTATAAATCTTTGATTTGTATCTATAATATGTGGAACAGGGTAAATGAAGAGTACTCATTATTTCTAAGTCAGTATGTTTAGGCATTAGATCATGAATATCAGTCATTATTCTAAGCTGGTCTTGCCTAGACCTCTTGTCTCCTCTAGCAATTTGCCGCATTACTGTAAAAACCTCTCACGAACTTCCACAAACTGACCATGGATTGTATTTAATATAGTGTCGAACCAAGCTATAAGTTTATGGTTACTTTCAAGCATAGCGAAAGCTCTATCCCTGATTCACCTGATTCACCTGAACCACTTTGAAAGGGTGTTAATGAAAATATAGTCTATTGCATTCCCTCATCCAGCATATACTGCCGAAAAATGAATCAGGTGGATCAGTTGAATCAGTGTGCACTTTTCTAAGCTTATTTGTTACTGATTCAGGAGGCAGGGTCGATCAGGGTGAATCAGTTTAGGATAATTCTAAAGCCTTCATTTTCTAATGCATATCTCTCCTTGAAGCTCTCGAATGTCTTAACCTTGAACTCTAGAACATTACCATCTTCTTTGTGCTTCAAGGTAGCCGAAAAAGTGTCACATATCAGTTTAATTATTGAATTCCTATGTAGTTGTCCAAATTCGTCAGCAACAAATGTATTACTATAGGGTTCAATACCCTTTATTTTAGTACCCTTAATAATTTCTTCCCAAATTTGTTTTGTTTTAAGATTCGCAATGTATTCATTTCCTTCTATCTTTGCATTTTTAACTATTAAGCCTTCTAACACTAAAAACAATGCAGCCTCAAGACTTTTTCTCTTTCTACCATGTCTCTGTTCTATAAAGTGTTCAAGGCATTTCCTTATTTCTTGAAAACAAGAACTAGGAGAGCCATAAAATAGTTGTAATATGGGGTAAGTCAGTTCCTTATCTCTATTTCGTAAATTAGTTCTAAGTTCAGGTAGTCTATCCTTGCAATGCACCAATCTGAAACATAACATTTGTTTGCGAAAGTCTTCTAATTCCCTTTGAAGTTTCATATCTTCTTCACTTTTGTTAATTCTGTTACTGACAACATCTTTAATAGAATGTCTTGGTTCTCCTGGCTTGAAATTTAATGTAAATGTCCTATCAACTAAACCCTTTGCTTTCCATTCTTTGATACTTCTTTCAGCTATTATCATTTTATAACAGTATATGTAAAACATCGCCTGGTCCTGGCTTCTTAAATTCATATTCGTCTTGGGTATCTTCTTTTCAAGTTCATAACCAAGCTTAATTATTCTTATTTTCTCAGGGTCTTCACTTATGTCATCCCCTTCGTCTTCTATAATGACACATTGTCCTGGTTCTATATTTTTCAGCATTCTGTAGTAATTAGCACTTGATATAGCGCCAGCCATGACAGCCCTATAACCTATGGAATACATGACATAACCAGCACTACTTTTTCCTGTATCAGGGGCTCCTATAGGTTCAGTGTAATGGGTTACAGAAAATAAGTCCTGAAAATAAGTAAAGATAGTATCTGCAGTAAGTAATGTGATAATGAGATTATCCTGGTCAACATACAATTGCCAAAGGCTTCTACATTTATCGTAAAGCTCACCCATTGTAATGTGTTTTACTTTTTCTACGTATTCATTTAGTTCTTCTAAGTTTTCAAATTTATATGGTATGTGGGCATATTCTTCTGAGTTAGGTGGTTTCAATATCCTTGTAGCTTCTTCAATTTCATTCCTTGTTATTACCCTACCTAACCCAGCATCATAATATAGTAACAAGGGAATACCATTTAGTATTATACTTTCATGTAGGTCCGTCATACCATTTGCAGAATACTTGTTTACTTGGAAAATTCGCTTGTCATTCTCTTTCTCCTTCTTGACTGTGGCATTTTCATTTTCATAACGCTCAACAAAATTTAGAATATCTGCTTCTTCTTTGCGCTTACAATCTACGAAATTGAATGTGTCTCTTGCTATTCGTTTAACTTCTTTTTCGTCAAAGGGTTCTTCAAATTTTGTTTTATTAATATGTATTAAATTCATAAAAATTAAATTTTCATCGGCACTGTTGTAAAGGTCACTGGCTAGTTTTGCACCATGATAAAGTAATGTATTATGTCTCACACCTTTCCTAAGTTTACCTTCGTTAGGCAGTGGAAATTTCTCCCCATAACCTTCATTTACTTCACTACCCTCTGAAACTGAAACTATTCGTTCTACATGTTCTAATAGTTCATTAGAAATTTCAGGTGAAAAAACCTCATTTCTGAAGAATTCGTATCTCTCTCCATTCTTATGAACTGAAGGAGAACAAAATAATAAAGTTCCAAAACCTTTAATTTCAATGCCAAATTTACTCCTATTTTCTACCTTCTTATTAGAAGAGACATAGAAATATACATGTGCCCTTGCCAAATCATCCTTATGTTGTTCTACTAGGAACCTATTTGATAGCTGTTCTAGAGTAACTTTCCCTTTAGAAAAACTGCAGAACTTATCAATAGCTTCTTGCAATAGCTTCTAAGTCTATCCCTATGAACTGCAGGTCCTTTTTATAAACATGGTGAGATACTTTTCCCATAACCATTGCAATACCCTGATCAAAACTGTTATCATTCTTCCACTTGTCGTGAACTTGTAAAGAAATAGGTCTGTGCTGAAATATTTCCCAAGTGTTAAGGGCAGTTGTCTTCTCCTTTGTATTTGCAGGAATAACATTAAGTCCTAATTCATTTCTATAATAGTCAGCATATTCGTTAGCTGTAGTTAATTTAATTCTCTCTTGCTCAATGTCTTCAGTCATTTTTATTCTGAAATGTCTTCCCTAACAAGAACATGATATGAATTGAATATTTTGCATTTACTGTTAAGTTCATTCATAAAATTTTGTAAAGTTTCAACTAACTGCAATTCCTTCCTACAAGAACAATTACCAAAGTGAAATTTCATGATAAAAAAAAGAAAAGGTTAGGTTGCTGGTTTGAAAGCATACTTTGTGTTCCTTCCTTCACCGAACCTAGTTATTTTCAGCATTTTATTTCCCTGTTTCAGCAGCTTCTTTATTTTTAGTGCATTGGGTATCGAAGTTGTGAATATTTTCTTCATTTGGATATCTGTGTCAGTCACATCAAAGAAAATTCTCATTCTCTTTTCTCCGCCTGGGTTGAACCTGTCTTCTTCAATTACTTTTCTTGCTTCACTATCAAACCGCAGTGTCTTTTCGTCACCGTCCTTTATTTTCACAAATTTACTTCTTAGTTCCTGTTCTCTCTCTAATTCTTCTTCAGTTATCTCTTCGCCTACTTCAGTTTGTTCTGACATTTCTTTTCTATCTCACCTCTTTTTGTATTTTGTTTTGTAGTAATTAGTCCATACTTTCCTTGGGAAGATATGTTATCAGCAGCACCGACGAGAAGGTTTACTACATGCCACCTACGAAAAATATCGAATGTCTCAGCCATTCCTTTTCTTATTCCTCGGACAAACCCTTACATTTTCAAAGAAAAACCTATCTCCTGTGAACTTACAATCGTCGCAAACCCAAATATCCGAACTATAACTTCTTCTATGAATACTATGCCCATTGTATTGATATTGATTCCTTGGTACTAGTGAAACTACATCTATGACCTTTACATGACGGCTATCCACATTTTTAAAATTATTATCTGTTGGCATTTTTTATTTGAGTCCCCCTCTCCCTATACTTTTTCCTAATATGCTCTAATTGTAGCTTCTGATAGTTTGTTAGTTTCTTTCCTGTTCTCTCTTCCTTAAACCTAATGTCACTATCCCATGGAAAATTACTTACTGCTGTTCTTATAGAAACCCTGACATATTCGTCATCTAATGCATCTAGGCGTTCCCTTTCTGAGATAGTGGTTGGAAATTGTTCTGGAATCTGTTTACTATCTGAGTATATCGATTCGTTTGCTTTTATACAACCCCTTTTATTTGTCATTTCAACCAATCTCCTTAAATTTCGATATACAATTCTGGCAAACACAAAGCTCTATTGTGCCACACTCGCCCGCGCTTACAGCAATAGTTTCGGTGCCTATCTCCTCGCAACCATATGCCTCACATAGCTGTTACTTTTTAGTTGAGCCGACTTGATTAGTAACAAGCTGACTCATGGAGAGCGACAATTCTATGGGTTCCTGGATTCTAGTGTTTGAGGCCTTAAACTCACACTAGAATTCGCTTTCTTTTTTTCATGACCCTGGGTACCTGTATTCAGATACATCCTTTCTAAAATTCTGAGAATGTATCTGCTGCGAGGTATATCACCACGCTCTTGATCTATTTTTGACAGGATATCCTTTGGCAGAGATAAACCTGTAGAAGAAAATTTCTGCATTCCTGATAGTTATGCTAAATCTATAATAAGCCCTGTGCTACGTTAGTATTATAGTATCAAATAGTATGTTACAAAATGTTAGTATTTCGGCGATTGTTGAAGGTGATGACCCCAATCACGCAATATACCATGATATTTTTCTCTGGTTCAAAGAAAAATTTCTAAACTCAACCAACAGAATCGATATTACAAAAAAACTGTTTCAGTTTACGGCAGCCAAAGGGTATTATTACATGCAACCTGTTAAAGAACAGGTTGTTAATATGGAGGTGGCGAAGGAACAACTAAAAACGGCTTTTTTCGATATGGGTGAACTTTTAAAAGTTTTGAGTAATACTTCACGATTTCGCTATACTGAGGTTGGTAACTGGCTGATAGAAAATCATCGTCCATTCATTGAAGAATTTAGGGGTTCGAAAATGACCAAGAGTTGGCGGTTACATTCTAAAAGAAATTACATAAAGAAACGTCTTGATAACCTGATAGAGTTAGGCTTACTGGAAAAAGAAGCTAATGTCAAGTCTTCAAAAAATGAACTAGAAACAGCTCTTTACTCTTTTACTCCACACGGAATTGTTGCGGCATTAACAAATCTAGCCTTCTACACAACATACGACAAGGCTGAAAATAAATATGATATTTTGGCGTGTCTAGGTCTGCTTGACGGCTATTGGACGCATGTTCTTCTGATACATAAATCTTCTCTGAATGAATTTCTCCATGAATTTATTAGAGATTTGCATAATATGGATACTTTATTTAGCTCCTTAGAGCCGATTTTTTCGTTCCTCCTTAATCATTTCCCTAATTTAGAATATGAAAAAATAAGGGATTGGTTTCTTTTTCTAAAAATAAAAGAGCCTGAATTATATCCAAAATTCGTCCAAACCCTAAGAACGGTTGACAAAAACATTAGAGATATGTTCCTATTTCGGCTTAAAATAGATGTGGAGTATAACTTAGCAAATCGTTTATTGTCATTGCCAGAAAATTGGGAGATAGTGAGTCGTAGCAATATACGTAATTCTTCAGTCATGACAGTTGTAGGTAACTGTGAAAATTGTAATTCATTATCTACTATTCTAATAGATTTCTATGAATTCATAGATCTGCCATTTAGGAGTGATGATGGAAAGATAGTAGTTCGAAAGTTAAATTGTGCTAAATGCAATGAAAAAGATAGCGTAAAAATTAATATGATAAGTTATTGTAATTATCAAATTAAATTAAAGACCTACCCAGCTGTGGATCTCTAAAAACACGGACTGAGCAGGTCGAAAGCGAACTGAGGTCTGGATGCCTATTTAAGACCAGTTCTCGCTAAGTTAGACTAGTTGTCTAATTGGAAGGAATGAGGATGGAAAGGCGATGGTTCGAAGGTCCTAAACGCAATGAAAAAGATTCACTGGGGATTCACCCTAACAATTATTGTATCGAGTCTATGTATGTGTGATTGTGATCTATTCCTAATCAAACGGAATTATTTTTGGGTTAGTCATCAGTTGGTAAACTTGCCCTATCAATTTCGACAGGTCTTTTTACTTTAATTTCTTCTTCAAGGACTCGGGCTTAACACCAGCTAACTTTGGATTCTGCCGTATGATCGCCATTATGTTATCTAATTTTTTATCCATCTGTTGCATTTCTCTTTCGTGTTCAGTCTTCATAAGAGCAATTTCGTTTTGTCTTTCTTCCAAGGACTCAACTTTACTCTGTAATCTGTATTCTCGTTGAATCGATAAATAATCAGAAGCCTTCAAGAATTCATTGATTAGGTAATTATCTATTTTTTGCTCACCATTAGCCCATGGCCTATAATAATGATCAACCATTCCAGAATTTTCATGACCCATAAGTATATTGATGTCCTGCTGTTTCAGGCCGGCCAATATAAGTTGAGTTTCTCTCCATTTTCTAAAAGAATGGTTTAATTTGAAATCATGCCTCTTCTTTCCGTTCATTAGATTTTTTCTTAATCCTTGCCTACGTAGCGCACTATCAATTAGACCCTTAATTCCGTCTTTAGATAGCTTCGTAGGTTTGCCAATTTTACCATGAGTGAAACCCTCCTTCGTGTCCCAATAGTGACGCATAACCCAGCTATCGCCTGTTATTTCTTCTCCACTGTCCTTCCTGAAATCCATCCAAGCCCCGAGTGAATTATAAGACTCTTCCGTAATCAACGTAGGATATTGAGAGTCAGTATCAGCATACACTTCTATTAGAGCCGCTATAACTTTCCCGTCTCTTTTTATGGGAGTTATATGTTTCCATTTTAAATACTCCCATGCTCCCAATCTAATACCGGAACTGCACATGGTGTATACGATAGGCTTAATCCTTCTGTCATTATATTCGCAAATTTTTCTAATTTCTTCGATTGTAGGTGCTCTATCATTGGAATACCTCTCTGGTTTTGGTAACCCACGGGTTACTAACTTCCAGTCGAATGGTATTTTCAGAATTTCGAAGAGGTTCTTAACAACAATTTTGCGATTCTTTATAGTTCCAGCGCTTATCTTTTTCTCATTTTCATATTGATCTTTTAGATGTGAAAGGTAGCTATATACAATCGCTTCACACCATGAAACATCTGACTTGGCTCTCTGTGCGAAGTTATTGCACCGTTCCCTTGATTCTGAACCAGGAATTCTCGCAAATTCTAGAAACATTCGCAAGCGCCTCTTGGCAGTATCCTTGCTTGCTGCGGCCGGATATAGGTACATAAATTTATCATAAAAGTCCAAATTCCGTAGGTCCGAGAGGCTCTCCAACGTACTATTCTAATATATCGGGTTCTATAAACGTAATGCTAGACTAGCGGGTTCGGTGGGATTCGGACCCACGACATTATAACCCGTTTTACGACTGGTTAAGAGCCAGACGCTCTACCTGGCTGAGCTACGAACCCTTCAAAATTGGGCTTGCCTGCTATATTTAAATGAAACTAGATTAGTTAGTTTACATAAAAAATATGCGTCTATTGTTTGACCGCTGCAGTTTCTACTTGTCGTTCCCTAATTAACTTCATTAGGGCCTCGGAGACAGAGCAATTCAATCGTTCCTTATGTTTTAGAATTTCCCTGTAAGCTTCTAGCGTGATGTATACAGGAATTGAGCCGGTTCCTTCGAGCAATGCCTTAACTCTATAAAGGCCATTTTCTATTCCTCTTTCTGCAATCTTTTTGAGCTTCATCTTATCAATAAATCCACCTAAAGGTCCCATCGGCATGTCATAATCAACTTGAATTCCAGTCTTTGTTTGTTTTTCACCCACGGGTTCAAAAGTGACTGTGATAATCCATCGTTTAAAAGGACCCTCTATCATTTTGGCTACGATTTTTCTATGCGGGATGTATTCGATTGTTTCACAATCCCATTCTAATCTCTTGCCATCAAAGTCTCCGCTAATCCTAAATATTGTACCCACACCAAATCCATTTTTAACTTCCAATGGAATGATACTCAGACCCATATTTTCAGGAAATTGATCTGCCATATGTTCTGGACGAGCAAAATACGTGAAGACTTCACTGATAGGAGCTTGAATCTCCATATTCTTGCTGATGGTAGTCATAGTGTACGAATCAGAAATCGCTGAACTGGATTTAAAGGTTTCCTAGGCTAGTTTTATGCGATCAATTGGGTAGAAAAGCCCTAATACTTACAATTTTGAAAAGTAGATGTACTATATCAGAGGATTGCTATTCACTATTTCGCCAAGACACTTGACAATATCTTGCTTGGTCACATCAATCGGGTTATTATCTAGGTGCCCTCTATCAGGCATTATAACATCGGCGGCTTGATCCAGTGGCTGCTTGAGTTTTAACGGCTCAAACTTTAACTTTTGGCAGACCTTCTTAAATCTCTCATAGTAAGGAGATTTGTTAAATTTGTGAGCCACAGTTGTGCAAGAAGATAGAGAATATCCATGGGGTACGCCCTCATTTGAAAATACATAAGAAAGCGCATGTCCCAGTGTTGTAGAAGAATTTCCAAAACCTATCCCTGACAACATTGCGCCATAAGGCAAGAGTTCAGGTTTATCATTCATTATGGCATCCTCCAGGATGTCAAATGCTTCCTTACAGAAAAGACTCGTAAGCGGATTACCCAGCTTGCTATCATACCCTTCTGATGCCTGAGCCATAGCATCGCAGGCAGAGTTTCGCATTATATTAAATGGGGTTCCCGGCAAGAAATAAGGGTCTACAATAGCTGTATCGGCCAAGAACGCTTCGTCTTGTAATAATTTCTTTTTATGATTAAAGCTCACCACCGCATAGGTGGTCATTTCAGCGCCGGTGCCGAACGTAGTTGGGATCAGAATTTTGGGTATTCCGGTAAGTTTGCTCAAATATTTACATACATCCATTGAACTACCTCCTCCAAGACCGATATACGTCGAAATCTGCTTTCCTTCATATTTTTTCTTTATCTCTTCAATCGTTTCAATAGCTGGGTCAGGCGTTACCTTATCATAAATTTCGTAGTTCTTTATTCCCATGTAACTTAACCATTTTTCGTAGATATCAGGAGTTGTTGTAGTAATTATCAGGGAATTCTCTGGATATTCAAAGTCTTTAGCAGAATTTTCTCCATAGGCAATTTTCCTAGGCATCATTACTTTCCACATATTAAATTCGAGCTAAGTTATGTCATATTGGTATTATATTTTACTACGTATTGCAAGTAATATTACCCCCCAAACACCATTTATGTCGTACAAATGTTTTGGAATATTGATCAAAAGTATCGAATGGTAAGACAATTCTAGTCACCAGTGTTATTATTTTGTGCAGATGTTGATTCCAGATATTGAATTATGCATTAAAAATTATGTGAATTGAATGATGTTAGAACTATTGCTCTGGCAGGTCATTAATCGAGTTACTTACTATCTGGAATTTTCGAAGCACCATTTACCTTCACTTCATCCACCCTTACTTTATCTAAGTCGAATGTCTGTTTTACCACCATCAAGACCATAGCAAACAAAATCAGTCCCATTCCCAAGTGAACGGTTACTAGAACCGTATGTAACTTTTCAAATATCACAATTCCACCTAAAGCAATTTGTCCGAGAGCCAGCGCGGCTGCAATAATTGATGCAATCTTTACATTTTTAGAAGTCAATTTTGACCTTAATGTGAAGAACGTTGTTGCAAATACTAAAACTCCAGTAGTTGCAGCAACCGTCCTATGAATATACTCTATCATAAACTCCTTCATAGGAATTAGTCCAGCCGGACATAGTGGCCATTTAGGGCAGCTTAAACCTACACCGGAAGAACTGACATATGCACCAATAAACATCAATGAAAAAAGAACACAGAGTGTAGCAATGGAAAGAGGCTTTAGGAGCATCAACTCACATCTTTAAGCTAACTTACTTGGCTTTTGCTTCTTATATCTTTGTTTATTTTGGCTGCTTTTTAATCTTATCGAGATTTGTTTGATCCTTCTTTGTAGAAATATATGCCTTTTTACGAAAGAACTACTACTTTACAATTAATTTGCCTGTCATGTAAGGATGGATACTGCAGTGAAATGGATAGTTTCCGGGAGCAAGATTTGCAGTTACAATATCAGCTGACTTACCGACCTCTATAATACTGGTGTCGAATGATTTCCCAACATTTGGATCTGTTGGCGCTGCTCCACTTGTGACTGTATGTGGCACTGTATCTTTGTTGGTTGCGGTAATCTTGTCACCCTTCTTTACAGTTAAAGTAGCTGGATCATAAGCCGGACTTCCCTGGTTTGAAGCTCCTTTCAATATTGTTAGAGGAGTTCCAGGCGGCCCGGTACTCGTAGCAGGACCTCCAGCGGGTTCTGGACCTGCAGGACCCTGAGCAGGTTTAGGTTTACTAAGACCTTCTATTGTTCCTATGCTTGTCTGAAAACCTGTCGCTTCTTCTGGTGGCGCCTTTGGCTGAATAAGTGAAGCGGCCGGCGGGTTATGTGACATTAACTTCCAAGACGGAATCAAAATTGCTGCACCTATCCCCATCAGAATTACGACAATGGCGATGCCCTGCGCCATCCGTTTTGGGGAAGTTCTAGTGATGGGGCTCTCGTCGTGCGTAGTCATAATATTCTTCTCCAATTTCAAATGGATCTCTCATGTCTGCCTCCTTGCCGGATCCGGCATTCTTTATCAGGTTGACTAGCATAATTACGTAGGACCAGCCAGCGATCCAACCACCAATTGTTGCAATTTGGTTCATTGCTATATACTCTGGCAGGGGCAGATAGTCATATACTCTCCTTGGCATTCCATATAACCCTAGGACATGCTGAGTTAAGAAAACGATCGAAACGCCTGCAAATGCGAGTGCAAAGTGCACCTTGGCTGCTTTTTCGTTATACATCCTCCCCGTGATTAGCGGGAACAAGTAATAGATAAAGCCGGTGAATGTTAAAGAAACTGTTCCCATCAATATCAAATGAAAGTGTCCCACTACCCAATAGCTATCATGTGTGATGAAGTCCAAAGGAAGTGCAGTATTCACTACGCCA